>JAWVYK010000242.1:0-3798 GCA_033722755.1 Rhodovibrionaceae bacterium
CATGTGGTAGTGGTCGACAGTCTGAATCTGCAAAGCTCGAATGTCGCCGAGATAAGTGATGGGGAACCTGTAGCCGTTGAGCACGTTATAATGCATGCGTTGATTAGTGGCTGCGGCTTCGACATCCCGAATCGGCGCTACATCAGATCTGACGACTTGGAAAGCTACCTAGGAAATCAACTTGAAAATACTGGAACATAGGGCGCTAAGAGGGCCGAATTACTATAGTAGATACCTGACAATATTTATGCGGCTTGATATCGAGGAGTTGGAAGAACGGCCGAGCGATCAGGTGCCGGGGCTCGTCGATCGATTGCGCGAGCTCATACCCAGCATTTACGAGCATCGCTGTTCCGTCGGCACGCCCGGCGGATTCCTGGAACGCTTGGAGCGCGGAACCTACGCGGGCCATGTGGTCGAGCACGTCGCCATCGAGCTGCAGAACCTGATCGGCTTCTCGGTCGGCTACGGCAAGACCATCGATAGCTACGAACCGGGAATCTACAACGTCTGCTATCGCTATCGCGACGAGGCCTGCGGGCTGGCCGCCGGCCGCGAGGCGGTGGATCTCGTGGAACGGCTCTTCAACGGCGAGGAGTTGGACCTTCAAGCGGCCATCGACCGGCTGAAAGAGGTGCGCGACGCCCATATGCTGGGCCCCTCCACCGCGTCCATCGTCGACGCAGCCAAGCGCCGCAAAATTCCCTATTACCGGCTGAGCGAGGACACGAGCTATATCCAGCTTGGCCACGGCCACAAACAGCAGCGCTTTCAGGCCACTGTCACCTGGAAGACCGGGATCATCGGTCACTCCATCGCCGACGACAAGAGCTGGACCAAGCAGATCCTGGGCGACGCCGGGATTCCGGTGCCGCAGGGGCAGATCTGCTATTCCTTCGAGGAAGCGCTGGAGGCCGCCGAATATATCGGCTATCCGCTCGCCACGAAGCCGCTGATCGGCAACCACGGCCGCGGGGTGAGCACCAATATCACCAATGAGACGGAGCTTCGCGAGGCCTATGACGCGGCCTATGCGCGCAACGAGACGGTCGTCGTGGAGCAATACATCAAGGGCGAGGACCACCGCCTGTTGGTGATCGACGGCAAACTGGTGGCCGCGGCCCGCCGCCGGCCGGCGCACGTCATCGGCGACGGCAAATCGACCCTGCAGGAACTGATCGACGAGGAAAACCGCGATCCGCGCCGCGGCGTGGGGCACGAGAACCTGTTGACGCAGATCCATGTGGATCATCAGACCGAGCGCCTGATCTCGCAGGCCAACCTAACGATGGACAGCGTCATTCCGGAAGGCGAGATCGTCTATCTCAAATCGACGGCGAATCTCTCCACCGGAGGCACGGCGACCGACCTCACCGACGACGTGCATCCCGAGGTCAAATACGCCGCCGAGCGCATCGGCCGGCTGATCGGCCTGGACATCATCGGCATCGACCTTTTGGCCGAGACGCTGACGCGTCCGCTGGAGGAGCAATCCGCCGGCGTCGTCGAGGTGAACGCGGGGCCGGGTTTCCGCATGCACATCTCGCCCACGCACGGGCAGGGCCGCGACGTCGGCCAGCATGTGCTCGACACGCTGTTCCCGGACCCCGAGGACGACGGGCGCGTGCCGATCACCGCCATCACGGGCACGAATGGCAAGACAACGACGACCAGGCTCATCTCGCACCTGCTGCGCCAGGCCGGCCGCAAGGTGGGCATGGCCTGCACCGGCACCATCGAGATCGATAACCACGTGATCATGCGCGGCGACTACAGCGGCCCGCAGGCGGCCCACACGGTGCTTAGGGAGCCGATGGTGGAGAACGCAGTGCTGGAGGTCGCGCGCGGCGGCATCATGCGCCGCGGGCTGGGATTCGACGCCTGCGACGTGGGCATTCTGCTGAACATTGCCAGCGACCATCTGGGCGAGCGCGATATCCACACGCTGGACGAACTGGCGCGCTGCAAGACCGTGGTTGTGGACGCCGTGCATCCCGAGGGCACCTGCGTGCTCAATGCCGACGATCCCCGAGTGCTGGACCAGGGCACCTACTGGTCGCGCGGCAAGGTCGTCTACTTCACCATGGACCCGGATTTCGAGCCGGTGAAGCAGCACGTGGAAAACCACGGCGTCGCCTTCATGGTGAAGAACGGGCGCATCGTCTTGCGCCAGGGCCAGGTCGAGGCCGAGATCATCGAGGTCAACGACGTGCCCATCGCCTTCGAGGGCCATGCGCCCTTCAACATCCAGAACGCCATGGCGGCGGCGGCGGCGGGCTATGCGCTTGGCCTGACGCTGGCCGACATCAAGATGGGGCTGCAGACCTTCCATCCGACGCCGGGGCAGCTTCCGGGCCGCACCAACCTGGTCGAGGCCGACGGCGTGCGTTGCCTGATCGACTACGGACACAACGTGCCGGCGCTCGAGGCGCTGGAGAGCCTGGTGAGCAGCTTCACCGCCAATCGACGGATCAGCGTCGCCAGCGCGCCGGGCAACCGGCGCGACGAGGACCTGATGGCGCTGGGCAGCCAGTTGGCGAAGATGCACGATGCGCTCTACATCTGCGAGCCGGACCCGCGCGGGCGCGAGCCCGGTGAAGCGGCGAAACTGCTGCGCCGCGGGGCAGAGGCCGCGACCACGCACCGCTGCAAGGTCGAGATCGTGATGGACGAGTATGATGCGGTCGAGCGCGCCATGGACGAGGCATCGGAGGGTGATCTGCTGGTGCTGCTGGTCGACGATATCGAGAACGCCATCAATCGTCTGAAAGGCCGCAGTTTCCGCACCCAGGCGGCGGCGGCGAGTTAAATCGGCTGGCGCGCGCTTTTAGGAGATCGATGTCTTCGCCGGCGCCGGACGGCCGCTCCGACGAGCGGTAAATTTTTCGGGAACCATTTTCGCCGGTGAGCGTTCATACAACGACGCGCACACCAAGGTGTTTTCCCCTCGACACCTGCGTCCCGAGAGCCCCGCTTCCACCCAGGCGGGGCTTTCTTATGATCCCGGCGCGGTCTGAATTTCACACAAGTCCAACCAGTCGCCGGACACGTTCGTCTCGACGGATGTGGCAACGGCCGGCCCGGCGGGAACAGCTCCTACTCGGCTTTGACCATCAGGGGTTCGCCCTGCACGCCGACCTGGAAGATTACCAGAACCGTATTTTCGGCCGTGTTTTTGTTATTGGCCCGCATCACCTCGCCCGGGGTTTCGTAGAAGGCCTCGCCAGCCTTGTAGGTTTTGGTGCCATTTTCCGTTTCGGCCGTTAGCGAACCGCTCTGCACGTAAACGATGAGGTCTCCGGTATGATAATGGCGGCCGCCAACATGGCCGGCCGGCACGTCGAAGCGGATGACGCGCGCCTCCAGCTGATCTCCGGCGGCCAAGCCTTGCTGGTGGAGCAACACCTCCTTGGAGGCGCCTGGCGCCTTATACTCCTCCTTCTGTTCGCCGGCATTGACCGCGACTGACAATCCTGCGATCGCGCATGCGGCGATTGCCGCGGAGATAAGGGTTGTCCGCTTCATGATTGGCCTCCTGTATTTGGAATGGTTTAGAGGTCTAAGAAACATACCATACACAAGGCCAAAAAACATAATACAAAACAATATATTAGCGGCGTTCGACCACGCGTTGTGTCACGACGCTCCAGTACGGCGTGCGCGTTTCCAAAGGTCTTCAGCGCAGATCAGGTCGGGGAGAACCGATTGATCGGAGCATGCAGTCTCGATCTTGGCCGGGTCTGTCAGTATGCTCGCGCCTCGCGAACGAGGAGCCGAGGAGGACTGCAGCGATGGCCG
>JAWVYK010000243.1:0-3794 GCA_033722755.1 Rhodovibrionaceae bacterium
CGCGGGCATCAAGAACATCATCAACGGCCCCTTCACCTTCGGGCCGGACGGCAACCCGCTGATCGGGCCGGTGCCGGGCATGCGCAACTACTGGGTCGCCGTGGGCGTCATGGCTGGCTTCTGCCAAGCCGGCGGCGTCGGCCTGTGCATGGCCGAGTGGATGATGGACGGCGAGCCCTCGATCGACGTCTGGGCCATGGACGTGGCGCGCTTCGGCGAATTCGCCACGCCGGACTGGGGCACGGTCAAGTCGTCGGAGAACTACGAGCGCCGCTTCGTCATGACCTTCCCCAACGAAACCCTGCCAAAGGGCCGGCGGCAGAAGACCACGGCGCTCTATGACCGGCTGGTCGCCAAAGGCGCGGTCATGGACCAGGCCTTCGGGTTGGAAAACGCGTTGTGGTTCGCCGACGGGCCGGAGGACGCGCACGAGGACAAGACCTTTCGCCGGTCGCGTGCGCACGCCTATGTCGGCCGCGAGGTCAAGACGGTGCGCGAGGCGGTCGGCTGTGTCGAGATCGCGAATTTCGCCAAGCACGCGTTCAGCGGGCCCGGCGCACGGGCCTTCCTGGACCACGTGCTGGCCGGGCGCATCCCGAAGCCGGGACGCATTGCGCTCAGCCCGATGCTGACGCCGAAGGGCAAGCTCTACGGCGACCTGAGCGTCGCCTGCCTGGGCGAGGAGCACTTCATGCTCTTCGGCTCCGGCGCCATGCAGGAGGCGCACCGCCGCTGGTTCGAGGCGCGCCTGCCCGAGACGGGTGTGACCTACGCCAACCTCTCCGACGCGCTGCACGGCATCGCCGTCTCGGGCCCGCGCTCGCGCGAGCTGCTGGCGCGCATCTGCCGCGAGGACGTCTCGGCCGAGGCGCTCAGGTTCCGCGACATCCGCAAGACCTGCGTCGGCGGGGTGCCGGCGATCCTCTCGCGCATCTCGTTCTCCGGCGAGCTGGGCTACGAGATCTACGTCGCACCGCCCTATCAGCTTCGCCTGGCCGAGGCGATCGAGCAGGCGGGCGTCGACCTCGGCCTGCGCTGGTATGGCGCGCGGGCGCTGATGAGCCTGCGCCTGGAGAAGGGCTGGGGCGCCTGGGCGCTGGATTACCGTCCGGACTTCACCGCCGCCGAGAGCGGGCTGGACGCCTTCATCGACTGGAGCAAGGAGTTCGTCGGCAAGGAGCCAGCCCAGGCCGAGGACGAGGCGGGGCCGGAGAAGAAGCTGGTCACCATGGTGGTGGATACCCACGACATCGACGTCAGCAACGACGAGGCCATCCTGAAGGACGGCGAGGCGGTGGGCTATGTAACCTCCGGCGGCTACGCACACTACGCCGAAAAATCGGTGGCGCTGGGCTACGTGCCGACCAAGCTGAGCGGTGGGGGCACTCGGCTGACGATCGAGATCAACGGCGAGTTCTACGACGCCACGGTGCAGGCCGAGCCGCTCTACGACCCCACCGGTGCGCGCATGCGTGCGTGAGCGGGGCGCCGGCTCGCGCGGTTTCACATCGCTTCACGTGCGCGGGAGGTGTGAGCGCCATCACCGCGCGGCCCAACGTGAGTCTCCACAGTCGTTACCGAAGATCGCGGTAATTCGCTGAAGGAGACCCGAGCAATGACCACGCGACACGACAGCATCGGCACTCTGGCACGCGCCACCGTCGTCGCCCTGATCATGGCCGGCGATCTCGCGGTGATCGGGATGGTCACCGCCCGCGCCGCCGGCCTGCTCGCTTGGTAGCCGCGGGGCTCCTTTGAGCAATCATTGGCTAGCGATTGCGCGGCAGCGGGTGGCGCGAGGCGACCTCGCGGCCTTTTCGCGCCTCGCGATAGAGCACGAAAAGGCCCCCGCCCGCGATCATCAGAATGCCGACGATCGTGAGCCCGTCCGGCAGATCGCCCCACAGCACAAATCCCCAGACGATGGCCATCGGCAGGGCGACGTATTCGAAAGGCGCAACGGCGGCGGCCTGCGCCATGCTGTAAGCTCTTGAAAGAAGCACGGCCGCACAGGCGATCAGCACGCCGCAGGCGAGGATGAGCCCGAGATCGCCGGTATCCGGAATGCGCCAGGCCCTGAACAGGAAATCCAGGCTCGGATCGCCGGTGCCGGCAAAGCGCCCGTCGCCTGCGGCCAGTCCCATGGAGAGACTGATGATCATGAACGTCAACTGTATGTAGAACGCCATTGTGAGCGGCCGGTCCGTCCTGCCCAAACGGCGCGTGGTGATCTGCAGTGTGGCGTAGGCCGTGGCCGCGACCAGAGGCAGAAGGGATGCATAGGAGATCGCCTCCTCGCCCGGGCGCAGCATCACGACCACGCCGGCCAGGCCCACAGCAACGCCGAACCAGCGGTTGACGCCCACCCGCTCGCCCAGGAACGGCACGGAGAGAAGTGTGATCAGCAAGGGCGCCACGAAGAACACGGCCACCGCCTCGGCCAGGGGCATGGCGGCGAGCGCCAGGAAGTACGCGGAATTCGCCAGCGTCAGAAGCAGCCCGCGGCCGATATGCAAAGGCAGGCGCCTGGTCTTCAGGCTCGCCAAGCCGCCGGTCAGGCTCGCCGCGGTCGACACCAGCGTGAGGGCGACGAGCGAGCGCATGAGCACGAGCTGGTGCAGGGCATAATCCCCGCTCAGAAATTTCATGAACGCATCGTTGGCCGACAGGGCCAGCATGCCGGTGACGATGCACAGTATGCCGGCGGTCTGCGGATTGGCGGCAAGGGATCTCGGCATGGCGCGAGCTTATCTCGCCTGGCGAGCGCGCGAAACGTTCTGCCGCCGGGTTGTCCGATTCGCCTCGAGCGATTTGGCGGCGGCGTCCGCCGTGGGTTAAAATAGCCACCAGTGGCGACCCCGACACGACCTCAAGGGAGCACGCCGATGACTGTCTCCAAGAAACTGACCGACTACCTCGACAACGCGGCAGCCACCTATACGGTGCGCAGCCACCCGCGCAGTGCGACCTCGGCAGAGGCCGCGCACGCAGCGCACGTTCCGGAAAGCGACTTCGCCAAAGCCGTGGTGCTCAAGGACGCCGAAGGTTACTTCGTCGCCGTTCTTCCCGCTTCGCGCGAGATCGTGCTGGCCCAGCTCTGGCGCACGCTGCACAGCCCGGTGGAACTGGCCAGCGAGGCGGAAATCGCCAATCTTTTCGACGACTGCGCGATGGGCGCCGTGCCGGCGTTCGGGCAGGCCTACGACCTGCCGGTCGTTGTCGACGAACACCTGATGAGCCGCCCCACGGTCTACATCGAAGGCGGCGACCACGAAAGCGTGGTGGAGATGCCGGGAGAGGCCTTCGCCCAGCTCATGCGCGATGCGCGGCACGCCAACTTCGTGGCCCACCGCCCGGAGCCGCTTGCGTCGTGAGCCGCGCCGGCCGGGCAGCGGAGAAGCGCGCTCTGCATGCGTTGGTCAATCAGAAGGTATCGAGATGCGGCGCCTCTGTGATGGGCTCGCCGAACTGCTTTCTGAAGTCCGTCAGATTCAGGGTGCGCACGCTGCGCTCGAACCCTCCGCCGTTCGTCCGCTCGATTTCCAGAATATACTGAACGTGGGGAATGTCGCTCTGCTCCTGCGTCAGCTTGAGCACCAGCGCGGTTTCCACTCTCTGACTTGGCCCACAGTGTCTGTAGACCGCGCCTTCCCACACTTGCGGCTGTCTACGGGGCTTTCCCAATCTGAAACCACGCCCGAACATGCTGCAAGTTTGCGCAATTCGCGAGGCAGCGTCGAATCTTCTTAAGATTTACCGCAAGCGGGTGCGCCCACGCGGCACCCGGGAACTTC
>JAWVYK010000244.1:0-3776 GCA_033722755.1 Rhodovibrionaceae bacterium
AGGGACTTCAGGGTCGCTTCGGAGGCACCCAACAGCCAGGCCGTGCCGACGGCAGTGCCCGCGGCGGTGACGGTGCCCACCAGCAGGGCCAGCGACAGCGGCAGCAATTGGCGGCGCACCGAACGCAGGTTCCGGTAGAGCGGCACCGCCAGCGCCACCGTTGCTGGTCCGAGCAGGAAGTGCACGAACTGGGCGCCGTCGAAGTAGGTGCGGTAGTCGGTTCCCGTCGTCCAAAGCAGCGCCACCAGCAGGATGACCGCGATGAGAACGGGGTTCGCGAGCGGATTGAGGCCGGCCTTGCGGTAGATGGTCGCGCCGATCTGATAGGCGACCAACGTCACCGTGAGGCCAAGCAGCGGCGTCTCGGCGAGATAGACCCAGAGGCGGAAGAATTCCTGGGAGAGGCTGTCCTCGCTCATTGTTCCGAATTCCCATCGCCGGTTCCGCTTTCAGGCTCGGGCGAGAGCCATCGCGCGGCGACGCGCATGACCAGCGCGGTGACGGCGATGGTCACGACCGTGCTGACGACCAGCCCGGCGGTGATTGGCAGCCACTCTTCGGCGACGATGGAAAGGTGCAGCATCACACCCACACCCGCGGGCACGAACAGCAAGGAGAGGTGTTCGAGCAGGCCCTGCGCCGTCGATTGCAGACCCTCGGGCGCTTCGCCACCGCGTATCGTCAGGCCGACGAAAAGCAGCACCATGCCGATGACCGGCCCTGGAAGCGGCAAGTCCAGAATGCGCGCCGCCACTTCGCCGAGCAGTTGGCAGACGAGCAGCAAGGTGATGAAGGCGAGCATATCGTCTCCTTCCAATCGAGGTGCGATCCCAGGCCGGGAAGGAACCGCCGGGGGTGAGGCGCGTTGCAGGCGCGCGCTACATTTGTGTGCGCGCCAGCAGGTCCTCGTCGAGCTCGATGCCCAGGCCCGGCGCCTCCGACAAGGCCAGATAGCCTTCGCTGTCGGTTTCAATCGGCACGGCAAGGCCGAAGTCGCGGCGTTCGGGCGACCACTCGGGCGGATCGAAGGGGTATTCCAGGAAAGCCTCCTCGCCGACCGCCCCGGCCATCAGGTGCGCATTGGCCATGACCTGGATGCCGTGGCCCCAGGTGTGCGGCGTGAAAAGCAGATTGTGCGCGCGCGCCATGGCCGCGATGCGCGACAGACCGGTGATGCCGCCGCTAAGCGCGCAGTCGGGCTGCAGCACATCCAGGCATCCGCGGGCGATCAGCTCGCGGAACTCGTGCAGTTCGCGCGTCATCTCGCCGCCGGCCACGCGCAGGTCCGTCGCTTCGCGCAGGGCCGCCATGCCCACGTAGTCGCCGCGGTGCAGGGGCTCCTCCATCCAATAGGCGTCGAGGTCCTCGAGGGCGCGGGCCACGTTCAAGGCCTGCTTGAAGGTCCAGGGCGGCAGGGTATCCCAGGGCATTCGCCAACCCTGGTTGCAGTCCACCATGATCTCGATGCTCTCGCCGAGGTTTTCGCGCAGCGTCTCCAGCACCGCCAGGTCCTCGTCGATGCTGGCGCGGTGAAAGCGCACCTTCATGGCTGGAAAACCGGCGTCGACGAAGCTGCGCGCCATCTCGAGCATCTCTCGCTTTGCCCGCAGCACGCCGGAAGAGGCATAGCAGCGCACACGCCCGGAAGCGGCGCCCAGGAGCCGCCACACCGGTTGATCGTGGATCTTGCCGGCCAGGTCCCAGAGCGCGATGTCCAACGGCCAGCAGCGGCCGTAGTGGAATGACAGGTTTTCGATCACCCGGAAATGGCGCTCCATATCCAGGGGATTGTGCTCCAGGAAGAGATGCTCGTGGCCGGCGAAGCCCGGCATGGCGTCGCCGGCGCCAACGCCGGTGAGGCCTTCGTCCGTGGTCACGCGCACGAGGGAAAGATCGAAATGTTCGCGGGGCCGGCTGTCCCAGGCCGCCACGAACGGAGGATCGAGACGCAGGCGGTGATGGCTGAGTTCGATACGCGCGATTTTCAATGCAGCCGGCCCCTGCCCACGGATGACGCGGTCGTCGTCACTCTGGATACGTTGTCAGCCGAAGGCCTGCAGCCCGGTCTGCGCGCGGCCGAGGATGAGCGCGTGCACGTCGTGGGTGCCTTCGTAGGTATTGACGGCTTCCAGGTTCATGACATGGCGGATCACGTGATATTCGTCGGCGATGCCATTTCCGCCGTGCATATCGCGGGCGGCGCGCGCGATGTCGATCGCCTTGCCGCACGAATTGCGCTTCACCAGCGAGATCATTTCCGGCGTTGCCTTGCCCTCGTCGAGCAGGCGGCCCACCCTGAGCGCTCCCTGCAGGCCCAATGTGATTTCGGTCTGCATGTCGGCCAGCTTCTTCTGAATAAGCTGTGTGGCGGCGAGCGGCTTGCCGAATTGCTTGCGGTCCAGGGTGTACTGACGCGCCGCGTGCCAGCAGAATTCCGCCGCGCCGAGCGCGCCCCACGAGATGCCATAGCGCGCGCGGTTGAGGCAGCCGAAGGGGCCCTTCAGGCCTTCGACGCCCAGCAGCAGGTTCTCTTCCGGCACGAAGACCTGGTCCATCACGATCTCGCCCGTGGGCCAGGCGCGCAGCGAGAACTTGCCCTCGATCTTCGGCGCAGACAGGCCCTTCATGTCCTTTTCCAGGATGAAGCCGCGCACCTTGTCGTCGGGATCGGACTTGGCCCAGACGACAAAGACCTCGGCGATGGGCGAGGAGGTGATCCACATCTTCGCGCCGGAAAGCTCATAACCGCCGTCGACCTGCTTCGCCCTGGTCTTCATGGCGCCTGGATCGGACCCGGCGTCTGGCTCCGTCAGGCCGAAGCAGCCGAGCCATTCGCCGCTCGCCAGCTTGGGCAGGTATTTCTTTTTCTGATCCTCGCTGCCGTAGGCGTTGATCGGGTGCATGACGAGCGAGGATTGCACCGACATGGCCGAGCGGTAGGCGCTGTCCACGCGCTCGACCTCGCGGGCGATCAGGCCGTAGCAAACGTAGTTCACCCCGGCGCCGCCATAGTCCTCGGGAATCGTTGGACCAAGCAGTCCAAGCGCGCCCATTTCGTTGATGATCTCGCGCTCGTAGCTTTCCTTGCGGTTGGCCTCCAGGATGCGCGGCATGAGCTTTTCCTGCGCATAGTCGTGCGCGGTATCCCGGATCATGCGCTCGTCCTCGTCGAGTTGATCCTCGAGCCGGAACGGATCGTCCCACTCGAAGGTGGGGCGGCCGTGGTCCTGCTCTTTGTTGCGGGCTTCTGCCGCCTGGGCTGCGCTCATCTCGGTGGACTCCTCGAAGCTAGGTCTAGGTGTCGTCTTTGCTGCTTGAGATATAGCCAGTCGCCGCGCCTGCGAACAGGCCGGCCGGCGCATCGGTGCTATTCGGCCGCTTTCGCCTCTTCGGTGGGGAACTCCGCCGGCATGGTGATCTCGAGGAGCTCCATGTCGTCGGTGCAGCCGCGGATCTCGTGCACGATACCCGGGGGCTGCAGCACGGAATCCCCGGGATTGAGCACCATTTCGCCCTGGCCTTCATACCAGAAGGTCACCTGGCCTTTCAGGATGTAGATCATCTGGAAGCCCAGATCGTGGCGGTGCGGACCCTGCGGCCCGTTCACCGCTTGCCTGGCGCGGATGACATGGGCGCCGAATTGCCCGCCGGTGGCATCCTTGATACCCAGATCGCGGTAGGCAAAGAATCTGCGCAGTCCCGCCTCCGAGTAATCGTGGTCGGCTGCGCGGTGAAAAGCGAAACGCTGGGCGCCTGGCTGACTGCTCTCGTGCTGC
>JAWVYK010000245.1:0-3759 GCA_033722755.1 Rhodovibrionaceae bacterium
CTCGTCGACGAGCGCCCGGAGGAGGTCACCGACATGCAGCGCAACGTCAAGGGCGAGGTTATTGCCTCTACCTTCGACCAGGACCCGCACCGGCACGTGGAGGTGGCGGACATCGTGCTCCACAAGGCCAAGCGCCTTGTGGAGGCCGGCCAGGATGTCGTCATCCTGCTGGACTCCATCACCCGCCTGGCGCGCGCCTACAACACCGTGGTGCCGTCATCCGGCAAGGTGCTGACCGGCGGCGTGGACGCCAATGCGCTGCAGCGCCCGAAGCGCTTCTTCGGCGCGGCGCGCAACATCGAGGAAGGCGGCAGCCTGACGATCATCGGCACGGCGCTGATCGACACCGGGAGCCGCATGGACGAGGTGATCTTCGAGGAGTTCAAGGGCACCGGCAACTCCGAGATCGTGCTGGACCGCAAGCTGGCGGACAAGCGCACCTTCCCGGCCATCGACATCGCCAAGTCCGGCACCCGCAAGGAGGAGCTGCTGGTCGACAAGGCGACGCTGTCGAAGATGTGGGTGCTGCGGCGCATCCTCATGCCGATGGGCATCACCGACGCCATGGAGTTCCTGCTGGACAAGCTCAAGCAGACCAAGAACAACTCCGATTTCTTCGAGTCGATGAACCAGTAAACACCAAATATAGTATGGCGTACGCCTGTACGTGTACTATTGGCGGGTTACGGTTCAGCCTCAAACCTCCACAAGACTGGCGAGCGGATAGCCCGTGAAGGACTTCGTTTCGTCCAGCACCACATGGCTGGTCAGCCGCACCATGCCGCCGCCGCGCAGCAGCAGTTCATCGGAGAGCTGGTGGTAGCGGGCGATGTCGGCGCAGACGAAGCGCAGCAGGTAATCGAAGTCGCCGCTCACCTTGAAGGCCTGAACGACCTCCGGGATCGCTTTCACATTCGCCTCGAAGGTGCGGAAATCCTCCTGGTCGTGGCTTTTCAGGCTGACCGTCGCGAACACCGTCACGGTGCGGCAGATCTTGTCGAGATTGACGTCGGCGCGGTAGGGGCCGATGACGTGGGCATCCTCCAGCCGCCGCACCCGCGTAAGGCAGGGACTGGCGGACAGGCCGACGGCATCGGCCAGGGACTGGTTGGTGATGCGCGCCGAATCCTGCAGTGTGGCGACGATCTTCAGGTCGATCCGGTCCAATTTGGCGTCACGTGGCATGGCTTTGCCTCCCTTCATGGACCGGCTTAGCGGCGCCCACTTTTCATGTGAAGCAGAATCTGCCGTAAAAGGCCACGTTTGCGGAAGCTTCTGCCGGCGCGGCGGGGCTATTCGGCGGCTCATTTCAGTCGCTTCGTGCCAGACTCCTGACAGGACGTTGCGATTTTGGGAGGAGCCCGATGTCATCGCATGCGCAGTTGCGCGAACGCTTGTTCGAGACGCCAAAGGCCGGGCGCCGGGTTGCGCTGATCGGCGCGCCGTCCGACGTTGGCGCCGGCCATCGCGGCGGCTGCATGGGCCCGGAGGCCTTGCGAGTCGCGGGCCTGACGCGGGAGCTGGCCGGGCTCGGTGTCGACGTGGACGACTGGGGCAACCTGGCCGGTCCGGCGAATCCCTGCGCCCCGGCGCGCGAGGGCTGTCGGCACTTGAAGGAGACGGTCAGTTGGTGCGCCGCGGTGCGCGACCAGGTCTATGCCGCGCTGGGCGAGCAGCGCCTGCCGATTCTCCTGGGCGGCGACCACGCACTGTCCGTCGGATCGATCGCCGGTGTCGCCAAGCACTGCGCCGAGGTCGGCCGGCCGCTTTCCGTCGTCTGGCTGGATGCGCACGCCGACTTCAACACGCCGGAAAGCTCGGAATCCGGCAATATTCACGGCATGCCGGTGGCCGTCCTGGACGGCAAGGGACCGAAGGAGCTGACCGGCCTTGGCCACGACGTGCCCATCCTGCCTTCCAACCGCGTGATCCAGATCGGCATCCGCTCGGTCGACCATGTGGAAAAGCGGGCGGTTCTGGAAAGCGGCCTCAGCGTCTACGACATGCGCACCATCGACGAGCGCGGCATGCGCACGGTCATGGACGAGGCGCTGGCCCGTGCGACGGCCGACGGCGCGCACCTGCATGTCAGCTTCGACGTGGATTTCCTGGACCCCATGATCGCACCCGGCGTCGGGACCACGGTGCCGGGCGGCCCCAGTTATCGCGAGGCGCAGCTCTGCATGGAGATGATCCACGACGCCGGCGGGCCGGATTCGCTGGACATCATGGAGCTCAACCCGGCCTTCGACCACGGCAACAAAACCGCGGAGCTGGCGGTGGAGATGACCAAGAGCTTGTTCGGCGAGCAGATTCTCGCCCGGCACTTCATGCAGAAATGAAGCCGAGATGCCGGAAACACCGGCCGATCGGCGGGAGCACAGGACCATGGACGGAGCAACGCGTATCGAAGAGCGGGAGGATCAGGCGATGACGGGCACCACGGCCACCGGCCGGAGAAGCCAGGACGACATCATCGCCCAGGCCGAGCGCTGGAGCGCGCGCAACTACGAGCCGCTGCCCGTCGTCATCTCCCGCGCGCAGGGCGTCTGGGCGTGGGACAGCGACGGCCGCCGCTATCTCGACTGCCTCAGCGGTTATTCTTCCCTGAATCAGGGCCACCGCCATCCGCGCATCATCGAGGCGCTGATCGACCAGGCGGGGCGGGTGACGCTCACCTCGCGCGCGTTCCATAACGACCGCATGGGCCCGTTCCTGGAAAAACTCTGCCGAATCAGTGACATGGACATGGCGCTGCCGATGAACACCGGCGCCGAGGCGGTGGAGACGGCCTTCAAGGCGGTGCGCCGCTGGGGCTATGCGACCAAGGGCGTGCCCGACGGTGAGGCGGAGATCATCGTCTGCAACCGGAACTTTCACGGCCGCACGCTGGCCGCGGTGAGCGCATCCTCCGAGGCCGCCTATCGCAAGGAATTCGGGCCGTTCACGCCGGGCTTCGTCTGGGTGCCGTTCGGCGATCTGGAGGCGCTGGAGGCCGCCATCACGCCAAACACCGTGGCCTTCGTGGTGGAGCCGATCCAGGGCGAAGGCGGCGTGCTGGTGCCGCCGGAGGGCTACCTGAGCGCAGCCAAGCGCCTTTGCCGCGAGAACGCCGTGCTTTTCGTTCTGGACGAGATCCAGACGGGGCTGGGCCGCACGGGGCGGCTGTTCTGCCACCAGCACGAGGCCGAGGCGAAACCGGACGTGCTGATCGTCGGCAAGGCGCTGGGCGGCGGTGTCTATCCGGTCTCGGCCGCGCTGTCGAACAAGGACATCCTCGGCCTCATCCAGCCCGGCGAACACGGCAGTACCTTCGGCGGAAACCCGCTGGCCGCCGCCGTGGGCGAGGCGGCGCTGGATGTCATCCTCGACGAGAAGCTGGCCGAGCGCGCGGAGCGCCTGGGCGCCCGGTTCTTCGAGCAGCTGCGCGGCATCAACTCGGCGAAGATCAAAGACGTGCGCGGCAAGGGCCTCTTCGTCGGCATCGAGCTGCACCGGGAGGCCGGCCCCGCCTTCGCGTATTGCCAGCAGCTCATGGAGCGCGGAATCCTCTGCAAGGACACACACAAGCAGGTGATCCGCCTGGCGCCGCCGCTGGTGATCGAGGAGGACACGCTGGACTGGCTTGCAGAGGAGCTGCGCGCCGTTCTCTAGCTGTCGCTGGCCTTTTCGCCCGAGTTTCACGTGAAACAAAAAGCCCCGGCGACCTGCGCCGGGGCTTTTCATGACTGGGCTAATCGTGACTGGGCTAATCGTGAC
>JAWVYK010000246.1:0-3711 GCA_033722755.1 Rhodovibrionaceae bacterium
CTGTCCAGGAACGACGAGGCGTCGCCATCGCCGGAAGCCCAGCCGATCAGGTTGAACGAGCTGTCCGCATTGTTGGCCTTCGGGAAGAAGGAGGCCTTGGGAATGGCGTTCACCTCGACCGTGATGCCGATTTTCGCCAATGACGAGGCCACCGCCTGCGCGATCTTCTCGTCGTTGATATAGCGGTCGTTGGGCGAATCCAGCGTCACGGTGAAGCCGTCGCCGTAGCCCGCTTCCTCGAGCAGCTTCTTCGCCTTTTCGGGATTGTACGGCGGCCGCTCGATGCCGGGATCGTGGCCCGTCACGGCCTCGGGATGGTATTGCCCGGCTGCCTTGGCGAAGCCGCCCATGATGTGCTTCACGATGGCCGTCTCGTCGATGCCGTGATAGACGGCCTTGCGGACGCGAACGTCGAGGAAGGGGTTCTTGTCGACGCCCGAGATGAAGGGGCTGTCCTCGCGGTGCTGGTCCATCTGCAGATAGATCAGCCGCAGGCCCGGTTCGATGTGGAACTGCAGATCGTCTTTTTGCTTGATGCGCTCCACGTCGCGCACGGGCACCCGATTGATGAGGTCGACCGCGCCGCTGAGCATCGAGGCCACGCGGGCTGAATCGTTCGTCAGCGGCCGGATTTCGACGCGATCAATCGACGGTGCGCCGCGGTGGTAGTCCTCGTTCGCGACCAGGGTGAGGCTTTGTCCGCGCACCCATTTGTCCAGCTTGTAGGGACCGGTGCCCACCGGCTGCTGGCCCAGCTCTTCATCGCTCTTCGTGGAGGCGAGCTCCTTATCCATGATCCGCACGTAGCTGAGCTTGTTCAGCAGGATCGGATAGGGCCCGTCGGTGATCACACGGATCTTGTAGTCGTCGATCTTCTCGATCGCCTTGATTGCGCTGACCGCACCGCGGAAACCGGATTTCTCGCCGGTCTTGATGCGGTTGAAGGAGAAGACGACGTCGTCGGCGTTGAAGGTGTTGCCGTTATGGAATTTCACGCCTTGCTTCAAGGTGAACTCCCATGTGCTGGGATCGATATTCTCCCAGGATTCGGCCAGGACGCCGTAGGGATTGAGCTTCTCGTCGAAGTTCACCAGCCCGTCGAAGATGTTGTAGTTCGCCGAGTTGGTGGGAGATTCGTTGTGAAAGTGCGGGTCCAGTGAATTTACACCCGAAGCCACGCCGACCGTCATCGTCTTGGCGTCGGCTGCGATCGGGAGCGCCACTGCGACGGCCGCGACGGCGCCTAGAAATTTCTTCATCGATCGTCCCCTAGTTCATTTGTGTGCTCGGCCGGAGACACGTTCGCTCCGGCGGCTTATGGCGGGCGACTGTGTGGGTCCTGCCGCCCGTTTGGGCAAACGCCGCCACGCGTGCTGCGGTCGATCTATGGTCGCCCGAGCCCGGCTCAGGCTGTCTGCCCAAATTCCTCTTTTTGATCCTCCCGCCCGAGGTTTCCGGATAACGCGGGCTCGCCTGCGTCGATGAAGGACGCTAACAGCCGCACGCCTTCGCGAAAATCCGCGATTTCCATCTCCTCGTCCGGATTGTGGCTGCCCTGTCGGTTGCGCACGAAGATCATGGCCGTCGGAACGCCAAGCTCGGCGAAGACCGCCGCGTCATGCCCGGCGCCGCTCGCCATCTCCATGGCGGCGATGCCGTCCCTCTTCGCCAGCGATTTCATCGCTCCACGCAGCTTCGAGCTGAGGACGGCGGGCGGGCTGTCGCTTCGCGCGCCAAGCTCGAAGGACACACCATACTCGTGCTCCGTGCGGCGCAGAGTTTTCTCCAGTACATCCATCATATGATCGAGCGTCTGGGTTTCGATGGACCGGAAATCCAGGGAGAACGACGTCTCTCCGGCAACTTTCGAGGGCCCGTGATAGCGCTCGTCCGTCGAGAACTGACCGACAGTGAAGACGAGATCGCGGCCCTCCTGCTCTTCCAGGCGCACCCATTCGCGGTTCAATTCCTCGATGAGGTGCACGCTGGCGGCCACCGCGTCTGCGCGCGAGCGGCGCGGCAGGGCGCCCGAATGGCCATAGACGCCCGTGCATCGGACAGAGGAATACCGGCGATAGCCCCGGATTCCCGTGACGAGGCCGATGGGCAGCTCCGCTTCGACCAGGACGGGCGCTTGTTCGATGTGCAGTTCCACATATGCGGCGATCTTCGATGGCTCCAGCGAGGCTTCCTGACGCCGCAGCGCTTCGACGTCGCCGCCGCACTCCGCCATATGGTCGGCCAGCGTGCGGCCCGTATCGGATCGCTTCAGATCGTCCAAATAGCCCGGATCCAGCCGTCCGAATGCGAGATTGGTCCCGACGTATGGCCCGTCGAACCAGTGCGCTTCCTCGCAGCGGATGGCCATGACGGTTATGTCCCGTTCGGGCTGAACGCCCGCATTCTTGAATCCTGCGGCGACGGCAAGCCCGGCGAGGACGCCCGCCGCGCCGTCGAAATTGCCGCCTTGATCGACGGAATCGAGATGCGAGCCGATGAAAACGGCCGGCAGGCTTCGGTCTTTTCCGGGCAAGGTCAGGTAGAGGTTGAGCGCGGCGTCGCGATCGATCTCCAGGCCAAGGCGCTCTCCCGCGTTACGGACAATCTCGTGCGCCGCGTCCTCTCCGGGGCCGTAGGAATCCCGCCGGATGCCCCGGCCGTCGCGCGTCGCGGAATCGAGTTCGGAAAACAGCTGTTCCGCAAGCTCGATGTCGGGTTCGGGTGTGGTGTCAGACGACATCGTCACACCGCCGCTGTTCCAAATTGTTGTTCTGGCAAGGTCCAGTCCTCCCCGGTGTCCGTTTAAACGCGGCAAAGCATCCAATGTTCCTCCGGACGCGGCAGGGCGCGATTGCGGAACAAACCTAATGCGCGCCCGCTCGGCGCTCGGCGCCATTGTTGTCGGCCTCGCCGGGCGGCGTGCCGCGGCCCCAAATCCTGGTCATCCAGCGATCCGCCTGTGACAGCCGCCGGCGCAGAAACCGGCGGGTGCGTTCCTGCCCGTCGGTCGGATCGTTGCACCAGACGGCCAAGGTGGCGAGGAACAGCCACGTCAGGCCGACTTCCTCCATGTTCGCACGGCGCGTGCCGTACGTCGCCGGCAGCATCGCCGCCTCGCGCAACCAGTGGATGGTGCGCGACAAATCGAAGACCATCGGCACCCAGTGGTGCGGATGCGAAGCATGCAGCTTGCCGCGCAGCATCTCAACCGTTACCCGGTGGTGAACCGCCAGGGCGTCGAACCAGGCGAGCAGGCAGGCCTCGAGACGGTGCGCCGCGGGCTGCGCCGCAAAGCCCACGGGCTTGGCCGTGAGCATGGCCTGCAAGGCACGCAGGAACCAAGCATCGGCGACGCTGTTCAGATCCCGGTAATGAAGCACGATCTCGTCAGGCGGCATGCCCAGTCGGTCGGCGACATCGACCAGCCGGACACCCTTCCAACCTCTTTCCTCGGCCATTTCCATCGCCGCTTCGAGGATTTGCGCCTTTGCCTGACTGCCGCCCGGGTTGCCGGCTGACGTGCTATCGGCTTTCGCCCTGGCCATGTCCTTCGTTTCTCGACCGCCTGAAAAGTTGCGAACCGACAAGTATAGGCCCGCAACTTGGATCGGACCAAATCCGGACACCGTAAACGGAAGAACCAGCAGTGATCATGGGACAACGGGACGGAAAAAGAGCGGCTCACCCCTACTGAGCCGCTCAGTCACCATA
>JAWVYK010000247.1:0-3671 GCA_033722755.1 Rhodovibrionaceae bacterium
GAGGCCGTCAATACGCTGCGCCACGATATCGCGGTGCGGGCTGACGCGGTCATAAGGCAGGCAGTCCCAGGCGGGGATGCGTATCGTCTCGGCGCGCGGCGCGAAGAAGCCGACCGCGTCGGCCATCTGCGCCATGCGGGTGTCGTCGCGGGCCACATGCACCACGGTGCCATGTTCGCGCGCGAACTGCGTGAGCAGGAGGGCATCGTGTCCCTCGGGCGCGTTGGCGATCAACACCCGTTCGCCGCTTGCTATCGTGCCGAGGAAATTCAAGGGTTTACTGTTGAAAACTTGAAGTTACGAAGCAGTTTCATCACGTCATGGTCGAGTGGTTCCGGCACCGCCGCCTTGCCGGTGATCCAGGCATAGAGGTCGGGATCACTTTCCAGAAGCAGCGCTTCGTAAAGATCGAGCTGGTCGCTGTCCATGGTCGCGAGGTGGGCATCGGCGAAGCGGCCGAGCAACAGATCCATCTCGCGCGTGCCGCGGTGCCAACTGCGGAACCGCAGACGTTTACGCCGGACTTCGGTATCTTCGCTCGCGATGTCCCTGGCCATGACTTTTCCCGCTGGAGAAAACGCCGCGCCGGCACGCGCGACGGCTTGCATGGCGTGATATATATCCTCGATCCCGGCTTGTCAGCGCCGCCACTGGATGGATCCACGATTTGCGACCCGAGATCCTGTTTCCCCTCTTCGCGGAGGTGACCTCCCTGCCCGGCGTGGGCCCGCGTTTCGCCAAGCTTTTCGAAACCTTGGCCGGGCCGCACGTGGTCGACCTCTGCTGGCACTTGCCGAGCGGCATCATCGACCGCCGCTATGCGCCGAAGATCGCGGAGGCCGAACCCGGGCGCATCGCGACGATCACTTTGCGGGTGGGCCAGCATACCCCTCCGCGCAATCCGCGCAGCCCATACCGTGTGCGCGCCTTCGACGACACCGGCGAGCTCGACCTCGTCTTCTTTCACGCCAAAAGGGACTATTTGAAGCGGGTTCTTCCGGAAGGTGAGGTCCGCGTGATCTCCGGCAAGCTGGAGGAGTTCCATGGCAAGACGCAGATCACCCACCCGGACGCCATCGGCACGCTGGAGGACCTGAAGCAGCTTAAATCAGTCGAGCCCGTCTATCCACTAACGGCGGGACTGACCAATCGAGTCGTGGCAAAAGCTTGCCATGCCGCCGTCGAGCGCGCGCCCGAGATGCCGGAATGGCTGGACGCGGCACACATGAAAAGGCAGACATGGCCGACCTGGACGCAGGCTCTGCAAGCGGCTCACAACCCCGGCGAGGAACGCGAGCTTGCGCCAATGGCGCCGGCACGCGTGCGCTTGGCCTATGACGAGTTGCTGTCCAATCAGCTCGCCCTTGCCCTGGTCCGCGCCAGCATGAAACGTCAGCGCGGACGTGCGGTGCGCGGCGACGGGCAACTGCAGGCCGCGGCGCGCGGCGCGCTTACCTTCCAGTTGACCGGCTCGCAGGAAACCGCCCTCACGGAAATCCTCGACGACATGGCGGCGGAGTACCGCATGCTGCGTCTGCTGCAAGGCGACGTCGGCAGCGGCAAGACCGTGGTCGCGCTGCTGGCCATGCTCAACGCGGTGGAGGCCGGCGGCCAGGCCGCATTGATGGCGCCGACCGAGGTTCTGGCGCGCCAGCACTACGAGACCATCCGCCCGCTTGCCGAAGCCGCCGGGGTCGAGGTGCTGCTGTTGACCGGGCGCGACAAGGGCAAAGCCCGGCAGACTGCGGTGGCGCGTCTGGAATCGGGCGAGGCGACGATCGCTGTCGGCACCCATGCGCTGTTCCAGCAGGACGTCGGCTTCCGCGACCTGATGCTGGCGGTCGTCGACGAGCAGCATCGCTTCGGCGTGCATCAGCGCATGACCCTCGCCAGCAAAGGCCGCGCCGTCGATATGCTGGTCATGACGGCCACGCCCATCCCGCGCACGTTGATGCTGACGGCCTACGGAGACATGGAGGTCTCGCGACTGACGGAAAAACCGCCGGGCCGCGAGCCGGTCGACACCCGCGCCCTGCCCCTGGACCGGCTGGAGGCCGTCGTGGAGGCCGTCGCCCGGGCGCTGGATCAGAACGCCAAGGCCTACTGGATCTGCCCGCTGGTCGAAGAGTCCGAGCTGAGCGATATGGCCGCCGCGGAGGCGCGCTACCAGAGCCTGAAGACGCGTTTCGGATCGCGCGTCGGCCTCGTTCACGGCCGCATGAAAGGACCGGACAAGGACGCCGTCATGCAGGCCTTCAAGCAGGGCGATGTCGACCTTCTCGTGGCCACCACGGTCATCGAGGTCGGTGTCGATGTGCCCGCCGCACGGATCATGGTCATCGAGCATGCCGAGCGCTTCGGGCTTGCCCAGCTGCACCAGCTACGCGGACGTATCGGGCGCGGCGGGGGACGCTCGACCTGCCTGCTGCTCTATCAAGGTCCGCTGGGCGAGACGGCGCGCGCCCGGCTCAACATCCTGCGCCAGACCGACGACGGCTTTCGCATCGCCGAGGAGGATCTGCGGCTGCGCGGTGCGGGCGAATTGCTGGGCGTTCGGCAAAGCGGATTTCCCAGGTTCCGGCTGGCGGATCTCGAGGTGCATCACGAGCTACTTGCGGCCGCCCGCGACGATGCGCGTCTCATCCTCGAAAAGGACCCGGGGCTGACAACGGCACGCGGCAAGGCGCTGCGCATCCTGCTCTATCTCTTCGAGCGCGATGCAGCGGTGCGTTATCTCAAATCGGGCTGAGCCTGCCCGATCTCGCTTGCGTCTCGGCGTCTAGCACCGTTCGGCGTAGCAGCGCAGCTTGGCCATGACGGCCTGCCGTGTCGGCTTGTCGTAGCTGGCGGCGTGGAACAGGTCGAGCGCGCCGTCCTTGTCCAGGCCAAAGAACGACCGGACGGCTGTCCAGCCGGTCAGCCCTTCGTAATAGGGAGAGGTGCCCTTGCGCCTCAGTCCCTGGCGGCGGAACCAGTCGTCCTTCATCGCCCAGCCGACCGCGCAGGATACCGTCGTGCACATGCCGTTGCGGCTCCAGTCCTTCAGGTCGAAGCTGGAATCGGAAACGGTCTCGATCACGCGGCAGAGCTGGAGCAGCCGGTCGCGGTAGACCACGCCGTCGAAGTTTTCGGGTCTGCTGTCGAATGGCATGACGCAAATATCCTCTGCGTTCTCGCTGACAGCCACGGCGCGCGGCGGAGCGCGCCGGGCCGCATATCAGCTTACGCGCATTTGCCGTCGATCACAAAGGCTATGCCGGGCCTTTGCGCGGGCTTTCTTTGGTGAAGGATCAACCGTCGGCGGACTGCGGCTCAGCGGCGGGCGTCGACTCCGGCTGCGGCAGCTTGGCCGGGGCGCGTTCCGCCGTGGCGTCGATGCGCGGGCTCTGCTGCTCGGCCAACGGCCGCCGGTCTGCAGGTGTCACGATGCCGCCGGAGACCACCATCTTGATGCCCTCCTCCACGGTCATGCCGAGCACGGTCAGATCCCGGCGGGGCACGAAGAGCAGGAAACCGGACGTGGGGTTGGGCGTCGTCGGCAGGAAGACATTGATGACCGTGTCCGTGGTCAGCTCCTGCACCTGGCCGTGCGTGCGGCCCGTGATGAAGCCCAACGCCCAGCAGCCGCGGCGCGGATACTCGAACAGGACGACCTCGCGGAAGGCATCCGA
>JAWVYK010000248.1:0-3639 GCA_033722755.1 Rhodovibrionaceae bacterium
AGTGCCCGACCCGGATCTCATTCCATGTCACCTCCACGATCGACAGCCGCACCATTCTGGGCGAAATCGGCGCCGAGCAGCTGTTGGGCCAGGGCGACATGCTCTACATGGGCTCCGGCGGGCGGATCGCGCGCGTGCACGGGCCGCTGGTCACCGACGAAGAGGTGGAATCTGTCGTCCGCCACTTGAAGCGGCTGGGGCAGCCGGACTACATCGAAGGCATCACCGACGAGGAAGAGGCCGAGGGCAGCATGCTCGACCTCATTGCCGGCGGTGGCGGCGACGGCGGCGATGGCGATCTCTATGCCCAGGCGCTGGCCGTCGTCTGCCAGCACGGCAAGGCCTCGACGTCCTTCGTGCAGCGCCAGCTGCAGATCGGCTACAACCGGGCTGCCCGGCTGATCGAGCGCATGGAGGCCGAGGGCGCTGTGAGCGCCGCCAATCACGTGGGCAAGCGGGAGGTGCTGATCCGCAGCCCCGAGGAGATTTTGAACTCTTGATACCTCTAAGATCGCCGTTTCTTCTTGCCGCCGCCGCGCTGTCCGCGCTCGCGCTTCTGACCGCCTGGCCGCAGGGCGCCGCCGCCCAGCAGTCCCAGTCCGCCGAGGAAGATGCCGCGCCCGGTTTCCTGGACGCCGTGCCGGCGCGCGAGGACAAGGTCGACGCGGACCCGGGCGGCTCCATCATCGAAGGCGGCGACGCGGCGCCGGCAAGCGGCGAAGCGGCCGCCGAAGGCGCACCGGAAGGCGTCACGAAACAGCCGCGGCAGGCCGCCGCTCTGTCGCCGGACGACGTGGCCGCGGTGCGTCGGATCGAGGACTACCTGAACGGCCTGAAGACCATCCGCGCGCGCTTCATTCAGACTTCCTCCGACGGCACCATCGCGGAGGGAACGGTGCGCCTGAAACGCCCGGGGCGCATGCGCTTCGAGTACGACCCGCCGATTCCCATCATCATCGTCTCCAACGGCAACACGCTGCTCTACTACGATCAGGAGCTGGAGCAGACGACCTACGTGCCGCTGTGGGAGACGCCGCTGTGGTTCCTGGTCAAGGAGCAGATCGACATCTCGGAGAGCGATCTGACGATCCTCGACGTGGAGCACGGCGCCGGCGTGCTGCGCGTCCATGTGACGGACCGCGACCAGCCGCAGCTCGGCACGATCTCGCTGGATTTCTCGGACAATCCGGTGCAGTTGCGGCGCTGGCGGGTCCGCGACGCGCAGGGCACCATTACGCAGGTTTCGCTGGTCAACCCGGAATTCGGCGTGAACCTCGATTCCGACCTTTTCGATTATTCCGAACTGAACCTGCCGAAGGATCGCGGCGCGCCCGCCGGCAACTGACCGCGCGAGGGCTCAGGTAGCCCCGCCGGCACTGCCCGCTGCGGGGGCCGGCCGTCGCCGGCGCAGGGGGCTGAGCAGCAGCCCGATGAAATCGCGCTCCTGGCGGCGCTCCACACCGATGATCATCTCGGGACGGCGCCGCGTGCGGCTGCGCGAGGCGAAGGTCCTGTCCCAGAAGCTGAAGATGGTGCCGTAGTTGGAATCCGTGTCCCGGCGCACGGCGTGATGGTGCACCCAGTGGATCGACGGCGTGATGATCACCCGCGACAGCGCGGACTCGAGCCCGCCCGGCAGGCGCACGTTGGAATGGTGAAAGATGGCCGCCATCAGCACCAGAACCTCGAAGACGAGAACCGAGCTGACCGGCATGCCGGCCAGAACGATGAATGCGCCGCGCGCGAAGGCGGAGAGCAACACTTCTCCGAAATGAAAGCGCACCGCCGAGGTCGAATCGAGGAAGCGGTCGAGGTGGTGCACCTCGTGGAAGCGCCAGAGCAGCGGTATCTCGTGGTTCGCCCGGTGCCACCAGTAGATGAAGAAATCCAGCAGCACGAGATCGATGGCAAGCCCCGTCCAGCCGCTCCACCACTCGGGGCGCCAGTCCAGCGCGTGGGACGCGGCCCACAGCGTGATCGGCACGACCGCCGCCCAGGAAAGCGCGATATTCAGCACCCAGAGGCCTGCGTTGCGCGACAGCCGGGACAGTCCGCCGCCGGGCTCACCCTCGCGCGAATCCGGACGCGGGGCCGCGGGGATCAGCCGTTCGGCCACGAAAAAAGCGACCAGCCAGGCCACGACGGCCGCGGCCTTCCAGGCGAGCAGGCTTTCCACGGTCTGGCTGAGGGCGTTTTCCATGACACGACAAGATATGGCGGAGTGCGCCTTCGTCCACAAGCCGCGCGCGCCCAGCTGACGGATACGTGAAGGTGTTGGGGACGCCGGACTTGTGCCGCAGGCGCCGGACGCCTAGCTAATGGACATGACGACTCGTTTACCAGAGCCGAGCCATGCGCCGCATCCGCTGATCGGCGTGCCCGCCTGCGTCAAAACCATCGAGGGGCACGACTTCCACGCGGCGGGTGACAAGTACGTACGCGCCGTGATGACGGCGGCCGAAGGTTTGCCCCTGGTCCTGCCGTCTTTTGGCGATCTCTACGACCTGCCCGCGGTGATCGGCCGGCTGGACGGTCTAATGCTGACCGGCAGCCCGTCCAACGTCCATCCGGCGCACTACGGCGAGCCCGCGAACCCGAAGGCCGAGCCGCACGACGAGGCGCGGGACGCCACCACCCTGCCGCTGATTCGCGAGGCGCTGGCCCAGGGTCTGCCGCTGTTTGCCATCTGCCGCGGTTTCCAGGAGCTGAACGTGGCGCTCGGCGGAACGCTCGATCCT
The DNA here is from genome assembly GCA_033722755.1 of Rhodovibrionaceae bacterium. Classification (GTDB taxonomy): domain Bacteria; phylum Pseudomonadota; class Alphaproteobacteria; order Kiloniellales; family Rhodovibrionaceae; genus JAWVYK01. The sequence goes on from JAWVYK010000248.1 coordinate 2,739, forward strand.
CGGGTGCACGAGATCGAACAGCGAATGGACCACCGGCGGCCCGACGATCCGGATATCGACGTGCAATACGGTCCGCGGCATAAGGTCGCGCTTACGCCGGGCGGCCAGCTCGAGGCACTGGCGGGCGGGCCCGAGGCGACCGTCAACTCCCTGCACTGGCAGGGAATTCGTCGGCTGGCCGACGGGCTTGTCGTGGAAGCGGTCGCCGAGGACGGCACCATCGAGGGCGTGCGGGTGCGCGACGCCAAGAGTTTCGCCCTCGGCGTTCAATGGCACCCGGAATACAGGGTTCTCGAGAATCCGTTCTATACCGCGCTGTTCAAGGCTTTCGGGGATGCCGCGCGGCACCGCGCCATGGCCCGCCAGCCGGCCGTCTCGCCGTCGCTCGAGGCGATGGGCGTCTAGCCGCGTCTGCCCGTTTGCCGTGTCCACAGGGCAGGCATTCTCCGGCTGCATAAGAAAAACGCACGCTGCATCTTTCCAGCCGGCACAAGTGATCCTATTTTTGACTCAACGGCCGACACCGCAAAGGTGTCCGGCCTCTCGTAAAAGGGTGTGTTCCCCTGCCGCCCTTTTACGCTCCGCGGAGAGAACGGGAACGCCCGGCTGCCCCCCGACCGGGCGTTCCTTTTTCGTGGGGCCGCCCTCAATCCTCAATCGCGCCGGATAACCGGCACCAGGAAAACCAGGCAAGCGGCGAAAAACAGCAGGCTGCCGACGATGGCGGCAAGGCTGCCGCTCTGGACGCTGGCGACGATGAAGCCCAGCGCGGAGAGCACGAAGAGGCTCCATCCTACGATCTCATAGCGGCGCCGGCGCTCAGGCGCGTTTCCCCCCATGTTCCCCGCTCTCCTCTTCTGCTTGCCGCCGTCAGGAACGTGGACGGCTTGCCCGGCAGCCC
>JAWVYK010000249.1:0-3638 GCA_033722755.1 Rhodovibrionaceae bacterium
GAGCCCGTTGGCGTCGATCATTTCGTAAGCGCCGCCTTGAGACCTCGATACGCGCATGCAGGCTTCATGCATGCCGTAGGCCTTCCCCCACCATTCGAGCTCATAGCAGAGCCTGTCACCGTCCTGCTTCCAAGGTCCCGCGTCGTCGCAGCCTTCATCGCCGGGCGCATGGACCTTCACACAAAGCGTGCCATCGGACCGCCAGACGAAGAAATTGTCCGACGCCCCGCTTTCGACCCGCCAGTAATCCTCCCGGAGAAGGTCTTCGATCTCGGCCCCGTCAAGCTCGCCAGCTTCGGCCCCGGCTTGCAGCGCAATCAACGCCGCGAGGATGATCGGCAGGGCTCGATCGGTTCGCAATTCCCGGCTCCCAACAGTGCGGTTCTTTTTGCCCGCGAAGAAACGCCAGTTCGGCCTCGAATCATTCAAGGAGTGCCTTCATCGCGGATCTCGATACCGCCGGAGCGGGCATGGCACGGGGCAAGCCCTGCTAGGGCGTGGTCGCCTCGACGAGCGAATGCCGGGCGGCGGAGAGGTGTTCCTTGATCGCCCGGGCCGCGCCTTCGGCGTCGCGTGCGCGGATGGCCTCCAGAATGGCTTTGTGCTGCCGGTTGTAGTGATTGATCATCTCCGGCGTCAGCGTAAGTTCGCGCATTTTCGCCCACTGGCTGTAGCCGCGCACCTCGTTGACGCGCTTGGCCATCCAGATGAGCAACGAGTTCTTCGTGCAGTCGGCGAGTGCCACATGAAACGCCTCGTCCGCCTGGCTGAATTTCAATGGGTCGAACCCGGCTTCCATGATGGTGCGCAGCCGCTCCTCCAGCTTGGCGATGTTCTGCTCGGTCGCGTGCAGCACCGCCAGGCGAACGATCTGCGGCTCAAGTGCGAAGCGGGCGTCGATCAGCTCCAGGGGACTGGTGGTCTCGGCGATCGAGCGGCTGTAGTTGGTCTCGGAATAGACCACGTAGGAGCCGCTGCCGGCCCGGCGCTGGACGAAGCCGCTTTGCTCGAGCTGCTTCAGCGCTTCGCGCAGCGTGCCGCGGGCCACGCCGAATTCTTCCGAAAGCGCGCGCTCGGAGGGCAGGCGCTCATTCTGCAGGTAGCGCGCCGAGATGATCTGGCGCCGTAAGACAGAGGCGACCTCTCCGGCGTTCATCTTTTTTGCCTGCGGATTGACTGTCGACGCCATTACCGGACACCCATGGAAATTTTACTCCAAAAATATACCAATTGGTCAAATGTGGTTGAGTTCCGGTCGGCTTTTGGTCAACATGGTTCGGCTAGAGTATGAAGGGCTTTTCCGCCCGGACAAGGCTTTTTGCCGAAACCTTGCAGGTGGATCGTGGCTTTCCCGAAAAAGGTGGCAATCGTAGCGATCGACGGCGGATTTCGAGGTTCGCGGCAAGCCTCCGCGGCGCGGCGCGGCGGAGTTTCCGAAATCGTGAAGCCTTGCATCGCACGGGCACCGGCACGGTTGGCCAATCATGGCCCAATTCTAGCCCACATAGGCTCAGCAATCCATTTTTCCCTGTCCGGCGGCCTGCGCAAACGCGGCCGCGGATGGCGCTTCCAGAGGGGGAGCGCCGATCGTCGGGACGTTCGAAACCGGAACCAGCGAGGGGAGCCCGGCGGCGGGAATGATGCGAGGTCGAAAGCGGCCGTTGCCGGAGGCGTCCGGCCGGGCTTTCGTGACCTCCGTCAGGCGGCTTTTTGACCAAACCAAAACATCGGGGAGCAACGACATGAGTGCCTCGCGCGGCAAGACCAAGAGCAAGCAGACCAAGAGCAAGCAGCCCAAGAGCAAGCAGGCGCCGACGTCCACCAAGGCCGGCCGCAAGGCGAAACAGCCAATGGATATCGAGGCTTTCGTCGAGGCCCGGGGGCGCGCCAAGATGGTCAAGGAGGTGCGTCAGAAGATCAACGAGCTCGGCATCGAGTACCTCTATCTGCAGTTTGTCTCGGTCACCGGGCGCATCTGCGGCAAGGGCATTCCCGCCGATCACTGGGAACAGATCGCGGAGCGCGGCTTCCAGCTCGTCTACGGCGCGACGGTCAACCTCTTCCTGAACCGCCACGGCGAATACCTCGGCTACGGCCCGCAGGAAAAGGAACTGGTGGGCATTCCCGAGCCGGAGACCTTCATGCAGATTCCCTGGGACAAGCGCGTCGCCAGGGTCTGGTGCACGCTGTTCCGCAACCGCGAGGAGCGGGTCGACCCGGGCGCATATCTGACGGCGGACTGCCGCGGCAACCTGCGCCGGATCCATGACGAGTTCCAGACCAAGCACAAAGGCCTGCACCTGCGCCACGGCACCGAACCGGAGATGATGTGGCTGAAGCGCGGCGAGGACGGCCAGCCGGCGGGCGGTTACTCCAACCCCTACTGCTATCACATCGACCAGTTCGAGAGCCTGCGCCCGGTCTACATGCGGGTGATCGAGTATTCGCGGGCCATGGGCCTCGACATGATCCAGGGCGACCACGAGGACGCACCGGGCCAGCTCGAGCTGAACTTTGTCTTCGACGACCCGCTGCGCACGGCCGACCGCCTGACGACCTACCGCCAGATCTGCGCCCAGGTCGCGCGCGAGTTCAACCTGATCGCCTGCTTCATGTCGAAGCCGTTCATGGGCGTTTCAGCCTCTGGCTGTCACCACAATATTTCCTTCTGGACGGGCGGCAAGGACGAGTTCAACCCGCTGGGCGCCGACGAGAACGCGCTGCCCGGGATGGCCGCCAACTACATGTACCGCAAAGGCGGAAACAATACCTTCATGCCGGACACGGACGACATACAGCTTCCCGGCAAGGTGGGCTTGCAGGTGGTCGGTGGCATCGTCAAGCATCTGGGCGCGCTCACCGCCATCGGCTGCTCGACGGTCAACTCCTACCGGCGGCTTTGGGACACCGGCTTCTGGGCGCCGGTTTTCGCAGACTGGGGCTACCAGAACAGGACGACCGGACTGCGTATCTCGGCACCCGGGCGCTTCGAGTACCGGGCGGTCGATTCCATGGTCAATCCCCATCTCATGGCTGCGGCGATCGTAAAGGCGGCGGACGACGGCATTACGAACAACGTCGATCCCGGCCCGCCGGAGGATCGGAACATCTACCAGGCGATGGAGGCCGGCAAGCAGGTCAAGCGTTTGCCAATGACGCTGGGCGAGGCGCTCGATGCGCTGAAGAAGGACGATGTGATCCGCTCCGCCATGCCGGGCGAGATGTACAGGCTCTACGACGAATACAAACGCGACGAGTGGGAGCGCTTCCTCCACACCGTCACCGACTGGGACGTCAAGACCTACCTGGATTGTCTGCCTTAACAGTTACCCGCCGGCGGCGGCAGTGGGTCGCCGCCGGCCCCACAGCGAAAAGGTCAATACGAAAATGTGCGGAATTGCGGGTGTCATCCACAAGGGAAAAACCGCGAATGTCGGCGGCCAAATGACATCTATGCTTCGCGCCCTGAAGCACCGCGGGCCGGATTCCACCGGCTTTGCGGTCTACGGAACCGCGAAGGACGACGAATACGTCATGCGCATCAAGGTCGCCGAGCAGGAAGACCTGAAATCCGGTTTCGGGATTCACCGGATGATCGACCAGCGCGCCGAGGAGGTCGACGTGCGCCTGCGCGAGAA
>JAWVYK010000250.1:0-3575 GCA_033722755.1 Rhodovibrionaceae bacterium
GCCCAGCGAGTGCTCATAAATCAGGCGCGTCGCCTCTGCCTCACGTTGAAGCTGTTGCAGCCTGACGAAATCACTCGAACGAACTTCGAGTTCGGACTCGAGCGCCTCAACGCCCTGCTCGAGTGAACGGACCTGTCGCTCCGCCCTGCCAATTTCGCTGCGGAGCGCCTGGACGCGCCTGTCAAATGCGGTCTCGAAACGCCGCAATGCCGCTTCATCGTCGCCCGACTCCGCCAATTCGCGAGCGGCCGTTTGAAGCTCCGGCATGATAGTAAAGCTGCTGAGAGCCCGGAAATCGCCATCTCTGCGCAGAGATCCCAGGCGCGCAAGCCGCTCGCGCAGCTCCTGTTCCGTGCGCTCCTTGGCCGAGAGGTCTTCGCGCAAACGCTTGAGCCGCTCCGTCTCGAAGAGCAGCCCCTCTTCCGTTATGACAGTCGCATTCGCCGCGTATTGCCGGACTTTTCCTTCGGCCGTCTCGAGCTCCTCCTTGAGCTCGGCGACCCGCTCGCCCAGCCAGACCATGGCGTCGTCCATTGCCGTGAACTTGGTCTCCAGCTGCTCGGCAATGTACAGTTCGGAAATCCTATTCGCGATATTGGCCGCTTTGTCCGGAGCATTTGCCTCGATGGACACCTCGATCGCGTAGGTATCGGGCACCATAGCGATCGATAGCTTTCTCCGCAGAATGTCGATGGCCTGCCTCCGGATTTCCCGCGCGGTGGGCAGAGGCTCAGGAGCTTTTGAGGTCCAACCGATTGCATCCCAAAGAGCGGAAAGTCCGATCCGCTCTGTCCATGAAGGCCCGGCTGGCTCATCCGATGACGACATCGCGGCCAATCGCGGATTGAACTCCCGATCATCGACCAGCGACATGGAGTCGACCACACGACCTAGCAGCGTGTCCGACTTCAGTATCAGCAACTCCGTGTTCATCGCCAGAAAATCCCTGGGAGAGGCGCCAGGGATGACGTTCTGAAAATTCAGGACATTTTGCTCTTGCTGCCTCAGGACAAGGCTCGCCGTCGCCGTATAGCGCGGTGTGGCGTACATGACGTGAAGAACGGCAAAAGCCGCAAACAGAAGCGTCACAAAAAGAATGGTTTTCTTTTGGGCTAGTGCACTTCGGAAAAGCGCGCTTACGTCTACCGTATCGTCATCGGGAGTCCGGATGGCTTGGCGACCTCTGATACGCGCCCTCGCCGCAGGCTCGTCCCTGTCACGTCCGCTCGTGTCCTGAGAATGGAGATTCAATGGATTAATCCACTTAGTTTCGGATCTAGATGGCCCACTCTCCTCTTAAACCTGCTTACGTGAACGCGGTGATTGCGTCAACTGCCCTATCGGGCCGGCGGCCTGATCGCACGAAGCAGAGAGCGCTCCACTAATAATGGTTTACACGGGCGAACTGCAGCGGTGCGCGAAGATCCGAACCTGATAGTTGTCCGAGTGCGCAGTGCTGCTTTGGAACCCGATCTGAGGCTTTGCCGCCTGCGGTGTGTGGAACGCCCCGCCGTGAGGCGGCATGCACAGAATTGCACGAAATTACTTGATCAACGTTGATCAAGCTTAAGAGCAGGCCTTGCATCCCTCAGGAGCAAACGCAAGTTTGACGGTGATGGACTATGCGATCTGTTCAATGAGAGCCCGTATCGGAGCCGTCATTGACAGACACGCGACGCGCCGTCGAATGTTGACATGCTTTCGACCGTCCGTCGCAGAAACGCTTTTCTTGCCTTAATGGCAGTTGGCTCAGGATATCCAACATACGCTTCGCCAAGACTTGGCGGTCGTAGCGGGGGGCGGTCGCAGGACCTGCGCTTCGCATCTTGTGGCGGAGCGCGCGGTCGTCCCGCAGGCGTCTCAAGGCATTCGCGAGGGCTTCCGGATCTTCGGGCGCGATCGTCAGTCCAGTTCCGGTTTGGCGCACGATGTCAGCAGATTCCCCTTCGACTCCGTGAATCACCGGGATGCCCATCGCCATGCATTCGAACAGCTTCGAAGGAATGACTGTCTTAAAGAGATCGTTCTTCTTTAAATGAATAATGGACGCATCGAGCAAAGACCAATAAAGGGCAACCTGCTCCCGCGGAACACTTTCGAGAAATATTATGTTGTAGAGTCCTTCCGACTCAGCCCGCGCCTTCAGCTGCGCGCGCTTTGCCCCATCGCCGAGCATCAGAATACGGATGTCATTGCCGTCGGGCGCCGCGGCCAACGTTCGGGCGGCTTCGAGCACCGTTTCGAGCGCATGCGCCAAGCCGTGCGTCCCGACATACCCGGCGACGAACTTTTCCTGCAGGCGCAATTCCCGTTCTAGCGTGGCGTCCTTCGGCATCGGTGCGAACCGCGACGTATCAACACCATTCGTCACCACATGGATCTTGTTGGCGTCGATGCCGCGATCGATCAGGTTCTGACGAAAAGCGTGGGTTACCGATATGACGACACCTGCGCGCCGGTAAAGAAAGAGCTCAAGTTTTTCGAGCATATCAAGCACGCGAGAGCTTTTCATGGCGCCGACCGTGCGGATCGACTCGGGCCAGATGTCGCGCAGCTCGAATACGAAGGGGCGACGCTTCAGTCCGGCTACGGCGTAACTGGCGCAGGCGGTGAAGAATTGTGGTGACGTCCCGACGACGACGTCGACACGGCGGACAAAAAGCGCCGCGATGCCGCCCGTCACCATATAGCTGAGGTAGTCGAGAATGCGCTTGGTGAAGCCTTCGTTCCGCGTGATGTAGCTCCATACCCGGATGACCCGGATGCCCTGCATGGTCTCGCTTTGCCAGAGCTTGTTGCGATAGCCGCCAAAGACCACCCCCTTTGGAAAATTCGGGGCGCAAGTAACCACCGTGACCGCATGCCCGGCAGCCACCCACTCCCGGCAGTGCTCGAAGGTACGGATCGCCGGTGCGTTTGCCTCCGGTGGGAAATTGTCAGTCAGGAAAAGTATGTGCACGCACAGTTCACTCCCAGTTCAGATCCAGAGTCGCGCGCCCATCTGAAAGGCTGAGCACGAGACACTTGTTGGGAATAGAGCGTCCGAATTCAGGATGCCATGTCGTTTCTTCGATCCTGATCTCCGCTGCCCTGGCACGCCAGCCCACTATTTCGCCGCTGGCCAGATGCAGGGTGCCATGAGAGCCTTCTCCGCGTTCGATAGCGACATCCGGATGCAGATGAAACCGCGCCTCGGCCGGGGCGGCCGGTGCGACCTCGTCTGCGATCTGCAACCGCCCGGCTGAGAGGGACCAGCGTCGGCGGTGCATCGGGCGCCCGGGTAATCGACGATAACCATCGTGCGCGCCTTCGGCGACGAGGCAATCCCTCTTTTCGGCAATGCGGACCTCGCTCGGACCGGCGCGCCGTGCGACACGAAAGCCCCCCCATACTTCCGAGGAATCGTGTCCCGAAACCACGACCGTGTTGTGTGCGGCGGTGCCCCTTTGGCGCAACCGCTCGGTGCCGGCGCCATAGACCGAGGTGCCGGAATTTACGAATATTCGGTGGCCGAAGAGCGACAGTTCAAAGCTCAGCGTGTCCGCATGGGCGTGCCCCGGCAGGTAGTCCGGTCC
>JAWVYK010000251.1:0-3526 GCA_033722755.1 Rhodovibrionaceae bacterium
GCCGGTATCATAGGGCAGATCGTCCGGCCGGATGAAATTCCGCTTACGGAAGTCTGGCGGCGAAAGGCAGACCTCGCCGGCCACGTAATCGATCAGGCGCTCCACGAGGTAGGAGGCCTCCGGCCGTCCGGCGCCGCGGTAGGCGTCGACCGGCACGGTGTTGGTGAAGACGCACTTCACCTCGCAATAGATCGCCGGAATGCGGTAGAGGCCAGAGAGCATCTTGGCGCCTGCGGCGGTGGGGATGTAGGGCGCGAAGTTCGACAGGTAGGCGCCCAGCCCGGCGACCGTCGAAACGCGCAGGCCCAGAATGTTTTTATCTCCGTCCAGCGCCAACTCCGCGTGGCTCACGTGATCGCGGCCCTGGTTGTCGGTCAGGAAGGCCTCGGAGCGCTCCGAGACCCAGCGGACCGGGCGGCCGATTTGCTTGGCGGCGACAAGCACCAGCACCTGTTCGGGATAAAGAAAGATCTTCATGCCGAAGCCGCCGCCCACATCCGGCGTGCTGACATGCACCTTGTCCTTCTCCACGCCCAGGACTTTCTCGGCGATCTGGTTGCGAAGGTTGTGGCTGCCCTGGGTCGAGGTGATCAGTTCAAAGCGCCCGGCCTCGTCGTCGTAGGAGCCAAGAGCAACGCGCGGCTCCATGGAATTGACCACCACCCGGTTGTTGACGAGCTCCAGGGCGACCACCCGGTCTGCCTTGGAAAAGGCGTCTTCCGTGGCCGCCTTGTCGCCGATCTCCCAGTCCAGGGCGACATTGTTTTTCGCGTCATCCCAAATCTGCGGAGCCTCGTCATCAAGCGCGCCGCGTGTATCGACGACGGCCGGCAGGTCCTCGTAGTCGACGAAGACCGCCTCGGCGGCGTCGCGGGCCTGCGCCGCGGTCTCGGCCACCACGAAGGCGACGGGATCGCCGACATGGCGCACACGGCCGCGCGCCAGGACCGGATGGCCTGGCATCACGGGCGGGTTTCCGTCCTTGCCGGGTATGGCGGCCAGACAGGGAATATCCTTAACGCCCGCTTTTGAAAGGTCCTCGGCGGTCAGCACCGCCAACACGCCTGGCATCTGCGCGGCCTCGGCGGTATCGATCTCCTTGAGTTCGGCATGCGCGTGGGGACTGCGCACGACCATCGCGTGAGCCTGGCCCTCGAGGTGGAAATCGTCCGTATAGCGGCCGTCGCCGGTCAACAGCCGCTGATCCTCCAGCCGGGTGACACTCTGACCGACGCCGAACTGACCCATGTCTGGCTCCTGCCTTACAGCTTCGCGAATTGATGAACGCCGCGTTTGGCCCTGAGCGGACCGCGGCTGGACAGAAGTTGTCTGCGGCCGGGATGATAGGCAAGGCGGCGCGCGCAACCAACCGCAAATCTTGCGCAGGCGCCGGCGCAGGCAATTCGCCTGAAATACCTATGGCCGGGCCAGCGTTGAGTACAAAAAAAGTGGCGCGGACCCGGGGCAAGGAAAAGGTCCGCGCCGAAGGGGACAGGGCAAGGCGTCAGGCGCTATCCAGCTCCGCGAAGACCTCTTCCCAGGTTCCGCGGGTGGACGCCTTCGAATACTCGGTGGCGCGGTTTTCGAAGAAGTTGGTGTGCTCGACGCCGTTGAGCATGGCGTCCAGCCAGGGCAGGGGGTTGTCCGTCATCCGGTAGATGGGTTGCAGGTCGAGCTGCACCAGCCGGCGGTCGGCGATATAGCGGCTGTACGATTTGACCTCGTGCGCCTCCAGACCTTCGACGCCGCCCTGCTCGAAGGCGAGGTCGATGAAGGCGTCCTCCAGCGTCACGATCTGTGCGCAGGTGCTGTAGATCTCGCGCTGCAAGCCCTCTGTCCAGATCTCGGGGTTTTCCGCGATGAAGCTGCGCAGCAGGCGGATGATGGAGAGCGTGTGGAGCGTCTCGTCGCGTACCGACCAGGAAACGATCTGGCCCATGCCCTTCATTTTGTTGAAGCGCGGGAAGTTGAGGAGGATCGCAAAGGAGGCGAAGAGCTGCAGGCCCTCGGTGAAGGCGCCGAAGACCGCCAGGGTCTTGGCGATGTCGGCCTTGGTGTCGACGTTGAAGGCCTGCAGATATTCGTACTTGTCGCGCATTTCCTTGTATTTCAGGAAGGCGGAATACTCCGCCTCGGGCATGCCGATGGTGTCCAGCAGGTGGCTGTAGGCGGCGATGTGGACCGTCTCCATATTGGAGAAGGCCGCCAGCATCATGCGCACCTCGGTCGGCTTGAAGACCCGCGAGTAGTGCTGCATGTAGCAGTTGTGCACTTCGACGTCGGACTGCGTGAAGAAGCGGAAGATCTGCGTCAGCAGATTGCGCTCCTTGGCCGTCAGACTGTGCTGCCAGTCCTTCACATCGTCGGCGAGCGGCACCTCCTCCGGCAGCCAGTGGATGCGCTGCTGCGTCAGCCAGGCCTCGTAGGCCCAGGGATAGCTGAACGGCTTGTAGATCGGGTCGGCTTCCAGAAGGGACATTCTCTCGGCTCTTCGTTGGCTTATGGCCTGCGTGGGACGTGATCTCGGATGTCACTGACAGGCCAGGCATTCCTCGTAATCGATCTTGCGATAGGCTGCTTCGCCTCGCTGGGCGCGCGCCTCGCTCTCACTGGATTCCGCGCGCTGGATGGAGCGCGAGCGGCAGTAGTAGAGGCTTTTTACGCCCTTCTTCCACGCCAGCATGTGCAGCCAGTGCAGGTCGCGCTTGTGCAGGTCGGCGGGCAGGAAAAGGTTCAGCGACTGCGCCTGGCAAACATAGGCCGCGCGGTCGCCGGCCAGTTCGATGAGCCAGCGCTGGTCCAGCTCGAAGGCGGTCTTGAAGACGTTCTTCTCCTCCTGGGTCAGGAAATCCAGGTGCTGGACGGAGCCCTCATTGAGCGTGATCGAGCTCCACGTCTTCTCGTCGTTGCGACCCTTTTCCTCCAGCAGTTCCGTCAGGTGCGGGTTGCGAACATTGAAGGAGCCCGAGAGGGTCTTGTGCGTAAAGGAATTCGCCGCCACCGGCTCGATCCCCGGCGAGGCGCCGCCGCAAATGATCGAAATCGAGGCTGTGGGCGCGACGGCCAGCTTGTTGGAAAAGCGCTCGCGGATTCCGAATTCCTCGGCGTCGGGGCAGGGGCCGCGCTCGTCCGCCAGCTTGAGCGAGGCGGCGTCGGCCTCGGCGCGGACCTTCTTGAAGATGCGGTTGTTCCACACCTTGGCCATGGCGCTTTCCAGCGGAATACGGTTCTTCTGTAGAAACGAGTGCAGGCCCATGACGCCCAGGCCGACCGAGCGCTCGCGCATCGCCGAATAGCGCGCCTTGGCCATGGAATCGGGCGCGTTGTCGATGAAGTCCTTGAGCACGTTGTCGAGGAAGCGCATGACATCCTCGATGAAACCTTCCTGATCCTGCCACTCGAAGAAGGTGTCGAGATTGAGCGACGACAGGCAGCACACCGCGGTGCGCTCGTTGTCCAAATGATCCAGACCCGTTGGCAGGGTGATTTCGCTGCACAGGTTGGACATCTTCACGCTCAGCCCGGA
>JAWVYK010000252.1:0-3491 GCA_033722755.1 Rhodovibrionaceae bacterium
AGGGGCCGGGCGGCTCCTCGGCGGTGATCGATCCGGGGCTGTTCTTCCGCTTCGTCACGGTGATCACGCTCACCGGCGGCACGATCTTCCTGATGTGGCTGGGCGAGCAGATCACCCAGCGCGGCGTGGGCAACGGCATCTCGCTGATCATCTTCTCGGGCATCGTGGCCAACCTGCCGATTGCGCTCGCCTCCATGCTCGAGGCCGGGCGCACGGGCACGCTGTCCACCGGGCTGATCCTCGGCATCATGATCATGGCCGTGGCCGTGATCGCGTTCATCGTTTTCATGGAGCGCGCCCAGCGCCGGATCATCGTGCAGTATCCCAAGCGCCAGATGGGCAACAAGATGTTCGGCGGCGAATCCTCTCACCTGCCGCTGAAGCTGAACACCTCGGGCGTCATCCCGCTGATCTTCGCCTCATCGCTGCTGCTGATGCCGCTGACGGCCGCCGGCTTCTCGGGCTCCGCGGGCGAGGGGCCTGAGTGGCTCCTGTGGATAACCTCGAACCTCGGCCGCGGTCAGCCGACGTTCATGATTCTCTATGTGGCGCTGATCGTCTTCTTCGCGTTCTTCTACACCTCCATCGTCTTCAATCCGGACGATACGGCCGAGAACCTGAAGAAGTACGGCGGCTTCATTCCCGGTATCCGCCCGGGCAAGAACACGGCTGCCTACCTGCATTTCGTGTTGATGCGCCTGACCACCATCGGCGCCATCTACCTGGCTGCGGTGGCGCTGCTGCCCGAACTTCTGGTCTCGCAGTACAACATTCCCTTCTACTTCGGCGGCACCAGCCTGCTGATCGTGGTCACCGTGACCCTGGATACGGTCGCGCAAATACATTCGCACCTGATGGCGCACCAATACGAAGGCCTGATCAAGAAGGCCAAGCTGAAGGGAAGCCGTCGATGAACATCATTCTTCTCGGCCCCCCGGGGGCGGGCAAGGGAACGCAGGCCAAGCGGCTGGAGGACAAGCACGGCCTCGTCCAGCTTTCCACGGGCGACATGCTGCGTGCGGCCGTCGCCTCGGGAAGCGAACTGGGCAAGCAGGCCAAGGAGGTGATGGAAGCCGGCAAGCTGATGCCCGACGAACTCATGGTGCAGATGATTGCCGAGCGCATCGACGAGCCGGACTGCAAGAACGGCTTCATCCTTGACGGCTTCCCGCGCACCGTGCCGCAGGCCGAGGCCCTGGACGAAATGCTGGCGGAAAAGGGCAAGCAGCTCGACGCCGTCATCGAGCTCAAGGTCGACGAGGAAGCCCTGGTGGAGCGCATAACCGGCCGCTATTCCTGCGCCGAATGCGGGGCGGGCTACCACGACAAGTTCCAGCAGCCGAAGCGGGACGGCGTGTGCGACCACTGCGGCTCGACCGAGTTCAAGCGCCGCAAGGACGACAACGAAGACACCGTGCGCGAGCGCATGGCGGCGTACCGCGAGCAGACCGCGCCGATCCTGCCGTACTACCGGGAAAAGAGCATTCTGGAGACGGTCGACGGGATGGCCGACATCGACGACGTGACGCGAGAAATCGAAGCGGTTTTGGAGAAGAAATGACGGGCCAAGGCCGAGGTTGACACGCGTCGGACGAGCCATATAATCCCGGCTCTCCGGCGCCCCGGCGACCGGGGCTTTTCGCCTGTCCGCATGACGCAGAGGAGCATTGAGACGTGGCACGTATTGCTGGCGTCAACATTCCGACTCAAAAGCGCGTCGAGATCGCGCTGACCTACATTCATGGCATCGGCCGGTCCAAGGCCAAGCAGATTTGCCAGGAGGTGGGCGTTCCCGACGAGCGCCGGGTCAGCGATCTGACCGACGACGAGGTGGTCCGTATCCGCGAGGCGATCGACCGCGACTACACCGTCGAGGGCGACCTGCGCCGCGAGGTGGCGATGAACATCAAGCGTCTGATGGACCTCGGCTGCTACCGCGGCCTGCGGCACCGCAAGGGATTGCCGGTGCGCGGCCAGCGCACGCACACCAACGCCCGCACTCGCAAGGGTCCGGCGCGCGCCATCGCCGGCAAGAAGAAAGCCACCAGGTAGCAAGCAAGGGATCGATGTAGACAATGGCCAAACCGGCTCAGACGCGTCTCAGGCGCCGCGAACGGAAGAACATCAGCTCCGGCATCGCGCACGTCGTCGCGTCGTTCAACAACACGCTGATCACAATCACGGATGTCCAGGGCAACACGATCGCCTGGTCTTCCGCGGGCAGCCAGGGCTTCAAGGGCTCGCGCAAGTCGACGCCCTATGCCGCGCAGATTGCCGCCGAAACCGCGGGCAAGAAGGCGCAGGAGCACGGCATGAAGACGCTGGAGGTCAACGTGAAGGGACCCGGTTCCGGTCGGGAGTCGGCGCTGCGCGCGCTTCAGGCCGTCGGCTTTCAGATCACGGCGATCAAGGACGTGACGCCGATCCCCCACAACGGGTGTCGCCCGCCAAAGAAACGGCGCGTGTGAGGCCCGCCCGCCCGGCTGTGGCCGGGCGTTTCAGGTGCGGTGGCGAAACGCCGCACCGTGCTTATATGAGGTCGTATCGATCGTGACCGCGAGCCCCGTTTTCGACCGGCGCCGCGGACCGATGCGTTCCAGGGGATGGCAGCCCCTCGTCGAACGCTTTTGTCTTACAACGCCTTGAACGTGTGAGGTCGCAGTGGCCCTGCAAAAGAATTGGACCGAATTGATTAAGCCGAACAAGCTCGACATTCAGCCGGGCGACGATCCCAGCCGGAAGGCGAAGGTCGTGGCCGAACCGCTGGAGCGCGGCTTTGGACTCACCCTGGGCAACGCGCTGCGGCGCGTGCTGCTGTCCTCGCTGCAGGGAGCGGCCGTCACCAGCATCCAGGTCGACGGCGTTCTGCACGAATTCTCGTCGATCCCTGGCGTGCGCGAGGACGTGACCGACATTGTGCTCAACATCAAGAGCCTGTCGCTGCGTATGCACGGCGAAGGGCCGAAGCGCATGCGCCTGCGCGCGGAAGGCCCGGGCGAGGTGACCGCCGAGCAGATCGAGACCGGCCACGACATCGAGGTGATGAACCCCGAGGTCGTGATCTGCACGCTCGACGATGGCGCGCGCCTCGACATGGAGCTGACGGTGGATACCGGAAAAGGCTATGTCCCCGGCACGCAGAACCGGCCGGAGGACGCGCCGATCGGCCTGATCCCGATCGACGCCATCTTCTCGCCGGTGCGCAAGGTCGCCTACAAGGTGGACAACACCCGTGTCGGCCAGCAGACGGACTACGACAAGCTGACCATGGAGGTCGAGACCAACGGCGCGGTTACTCCGGAGGATGCGGTCGCGCTGGGCGCGCGCATCCTGCAGGACCAGCTCAGGCTTTTCATCAACTTCGAGGAGCCGACCGAGCACCGCGAGGAGGAAAAGGCCGGCGAGCTGCCGTTCAACAAGAACCTGCTCCGCAAGGTCGACGAGCTCGAGCTCTCCGTGCGTTCGGCGAACTGCCTGAAGAACGACAACAT
>JAWVYK010000253.1:0-3490 GCA_033722755.1 Rhodovibrionaceae bacterium
ACCACATTGTCGCGATCCTGGATGGTGAAGTGTTCGGTGGTGGCCTGGAGACCGGGGCTACTGAAAAATTTACGCATAAACTGTCCGGAGTAAAAAAACCCCAAACATTTGAAGCGGCAGACATTATCAACTTTACAGATACGACACTCGGCCACCGTTTCATGGCGCCGGACGCAATCGAAGTCACCGGCTTCGACGACTACCGGAAGAAGCTGGAGAAGGCCATGGTCGTGCTGGACCAGAAGGAGCGCCGCCAGCGGATCAAGGATGCGGCGGAAAAGCTCGCCAAAGAGGAGAACCTGAGCCTCAGGGCCGACGACGGCCTGCTCAACGAGGTGGCCGGTCTGGTGGAATACCCGGAAGTCCTGATGGGGCGGATCGACCCCCACTTCATGGAGCTGCCGTCGGAAGTGCTGACGGTCTCCATGAAGACGCACCAGAAGTACTTTTCGCTGGAGGACGCCGAGGGCGAGCTGGCGAGCCGGTTCATCACCGTGGCCAACATTTCCGCGCCCGTCGGCACCGAGGTCCGCGACAACATCGTCGCCGGCAACGAGCGGGTGCTGCGTGCCCGCCTTGCCGACGCCGAGTTCTTCTGGCAGCAGGACCGCAAGCAAAGCCTGGATTCCCGCGTGCCCGAGCTGCAGGACGTGGTGTTCCACGCCAAGCTTGGAAGCATGCATCACAAGGTCGACCGGATCGAGGCGCTGGCCATGCTGATCGCCGGACTGCTCGACCATTCCGACCGCGACCAGGTGCGCTCCGCCGCACGCCTTGCCAAGGCCGATCTGGTGAGCGAGATGGTCGGCGAGTTCCCGGAGCTCCAGGGCATTATCGGCGGCCATTACGCCGCCGCCGAGGGCGAGCCGGAAGCCGTCTGCCGGGCCATCGCGGAGCATTACGCGCCGCTGGGCCCCAACGACCGCTGCCCGTCGGAGCCGGTATCGGTCGCTGTGGCCCTGGCGGACAAGATCGACAGCCTGGCCGGCTTCTTTTCCATTGGTGAGAAGCCGACCGGCTCGAAGGACCCGTACGCGCTGCGCCGGGCGGCCTTGGGAATCATCCGCATGATTGTCGAAAACCGCCTGCGCCTGCCGCTTGCCGAGGCCCTGGAAGAGGCCTATCGCATGCAGCCGACGGAGGCCCAACATGGCATGATGAGCCGGCTGGCGGCGGCAGGCACGGCGGGCGATACGCATAGTGCCGGGAATTCCGTGAAGCTCGGCGAGCATGCGCTGGCCGAGGAGGTCCTGAACTTCCTGGCCGACCGGCTGAAAGTGGTGCTGAGGGATGAGGGGGTTCGCCACGACTTGATCTCGGCCGTCTTTGCGGTGGAAAAGCCCGACGGCGGGCGGGAGGACGATTTCGTCCGGCTGCTGGCGCGGGTGCGCGCGCTGGGCGAATTTCTCGACACCGAGGACGGTAACAATCTGCTGACCGCCTATCGCCGCGCCGCCAACATCGTGCGCATCGAAGAGAAGAAGGACGACAAGTCCTATGGCAGCGAGGTGGCCGAGGAAAAGTTGAGCGAAGCGCAGGAAAAGGCCTTGTTCAATGCGCTCGCCGAAGCGGAGAGCGAGGCCTCGGAAGCCCTGCAGGAGGAAGATTTTACGCGCGCCATGGGCGCGCTGGCGGCGTTGCGCGAACCGGTGGACGAGTTTTTCGACAATGTCACGGTCAACGTCGAGGATGCGGGGCTGAGGCGCAATCGTCTGCGCCTGCTGCGCCACATCGAACGGACGCTGTCTCGGGTGGCCGATTTTTCGAAGATCGAGGGATAGAGCGCGGATGACCAAGTGGGTCTACAAATTCGGCGGCGGCAGGGGAGAGGGCCGGGCGGACATGCGTGACTTGCTCGGCGGCAAGGGCGCAAACCTGGCCGAGATGTCCTCTCTGGGCCTGCCGGTGCCGCCCGGGTTCACCATCACCACCGAGGTTTGCGCCGCCTACTACGAGAACGGCGAGCAGTATCCAGCCGACCTCGCACAGCAGGTAAGCGAGGCGCTTTCCGCCGTGGAACAGGAGGTGGGCGCGCGCTTCGGAGAGGCCGACAACCCGCTCCTGGTTTCGGTGCGTTCCGGCGCGCGGGTATCCATGCCAGGGATGATGGACACTGTGCTCAACCTCGGCCTGAACGACGAGACGGTCGAGGGTCTGGCGAAACATTCCGGCGACGCGCGCTTCGCCTACGACAGCTACCGCCGCTTCATCCAGATGTACGGCGACGTGGTCCTGGGTGTGGAGCACCATCTCTTCGAGGAGATCCTCGAGCTTCACAAGGAGGACAAGAGCTACGACCTCGACACCGAGCTGTCCGCCGACGACTGGCGCACCGTGATCGAGGGCTACAAGGCGAAGGTCAAGGAAGAGACCGGCAGTGCCTTTCCGCAGGCGCCGCAGGACCAGCTCTGGGGCGCGATCACCGCGGTCTTCGGGTCCTGGAAGAACCAGCGCGCGGTCACCTACCGGCGGCTGCACCAGATTCCCGAGGAATGGGGCACGGCCGTCAACGTGCAGGCCATGGTCTTCGGCAACATGGGCGACGACTGCGCCACCGGCGTGGCGTTCACCCGCGATCCCTCCACCGGCGAAAACCGCTTTTACGGAGAGTTCCTCGTCAACGCGCAGGGCGAGGACGTGGTGGCCGGCATCCGCACGCCGCAGGCGCTCACTGTGGAGGGCAAGGAGAGCAACAGTTCCGACCTGCCGGCGATGGAAGAGGTCATGCCCGACGTCTTCCGCCGGCTTTGCGAGGTGCGTGACACCCTGGAGCGCCACTATCGCGACATGCAGGACATCGAGTTCACGGTGCAGTCGGGCAGGCTCTACATGCTGCAGACGCGCAGCGGCAAGCGCACGGCCCTGGCGGCCCTGAAAATCGCCTGCGACATGGTCAAGGAGGGCCTGATCACTGAGGCGCAGGCGGTGCAGCGCATCTCGCCCGGCTCGCTCGACCAGCTGCTGCATCCGACCTTGGACCCCGAGGCCGAACGTCGCGTCGTGGCGCGCGGTCTGCCTGCATCGCCGGGTGCGGCCTCGGGCGAGGTCGTGTTCACGGCCGACGAGGCCGAGCGCCGTGCGAGCGCCGGCGAGAAGGTCATCCTCTGCCGCACGGAGACCAGCCCGGAGGACATCCACGGCATGCACGCGGCCCAGGGTATCCTGACCACCCGTGGAGGCATGACAAGCCACGCCGCCGTCGTCGCCCGCGGCATGGGGCGTCCCTGCGTGGCCGGCGCCGGCGAGCTTCGCATCGACGCCAAGACTCGCGTCATGCGGGTTCGCGACGTGGAGGTGAAGGCCGGCGATACGGTCACCATCGACGGCGCGACGGGCGAGGTGATGCTGGGCAAGGTGCCGACGGTGCAGCCCGAACTCTCGGGCGACTTCGCGACGCTGATGGGCTGGGCCGACGAAATCCGCGTGATGAAGGTTCGCACGAATGCGGAAACGCCGGGCGACGCGCGCACGGCCGTCGACTTTGGTTGCG
>JAWVYK010000254.1:0-3488 GCA_033722755.1 Rhodovibrionaceae bacterium
GCATCACCTCCGGCTATCTGCCCCTGGGGGCCGTAGCCGTGAGCGATCGCGTGGCCGAGACTATGATCGAGCGGGCCGGGGAGTTCTTCCACGGCTACACCTATTCCGGACACCCGCTGTCCGCGGCCGCGGGGTTGGCCACGCTGGACGTCTACCAGGATGACGGCCTGTTCCAGCGGGCGGACGAGCTGGCGCCCTACTGGGCCGATGCGGTGCATGCGCTGAAGGGTACGCGCCACGTCATCGACCTGCGCAACCTCGGGCTCATCGCCGGCATCGAGCTGGAGCCCCGGCCCGGCAAGCCCGGCGCGCGGGGTTTCGAGGCTTTCCGGCGCTGCTACGAGCAAGGCGTGCTGATCCGCGTGACGGCCGACATTATCGCGTTGTCGCCGCCGCTCATTATCGAAAAGCCGGAAATCGACCGGATCTTCGAGACGATCAAGGGCGTGCTGGACGCGCTCGACTGAACCGACGCCAGACGCCGAAACGATAAGACGAACGGGAGGGGAAAGCCGTCATGCACGTCGGCGTGCCGAAGGAAATCAAGAAGCAGGAATACCGGGTCGGCCTCACGCCAACGGCGGTGCGCGAGCTGGTTCACCATGGCCACGACGTGTCGGTGGAGAGGGATGCGGGCGCCGCCATCGGGTACGACGATCAGCAATACGAAACCGCCGGCGCGAAGATCCTCGGCTCGGCCCAGGATGTCTTCGACGCCGCCGATATGGTCGTCAAGGTTAAGGAGCCGCAGTCCAGCGAGACCAAGATGCTGCGCGACGACCAGGTGCTCTTCACCTATCTCCACCTGGCGCCCGATCTGACGCAGACCAAGGGCCTGATCGAGTCCGGCTGCATCGCAATCGCTTACGAGACCGTCACCGACAACAACGGACGCCTGCCCCTGCTGGCGCCCATGAGCGAGGTGGCCGGGCGCATGTCGATCCAGGTGGGCGCGCATTGCCTGGAGAAGGAACAGGGCGGCGAAGGCGTGCTGCTCTCCGGCGTTCCCGGCGTGCAGGCTGGCAAGGTGGTGATCCTGGGCGGCGGCGTGGCCGGCACCAACGCCGCGCGGATGGCCATGGGCATGGAGGCGCAGGTCTACGTACTGGACAAGTCGCTCGCCCGTCTCTACCAGCTGGACGAGCAGTTCGGCTGGACGCTGAACACAATCTACTCGACCGTCGACGCAGTGGAAGAGCACGTCACCACGGCGGACCTGGTGATCGGCGCCGTGCTGATCCCGGGTGCGGCGGCCCCGAAGCTGGTCACCCGCGAGATGCTGGGCCACATGAAGCCGGGCTCGGTGCTCGTCGACATTTCCATCGACCAGGGCGGCTGCTTCGAGACCTCCAAGGCCACCACCCACGACGATCCCACCTTCGTTGTCGACGGCGTCGTCCACTACTGTGTCGCCAACATGCCGGGTGCCGTGGCGCGCACCTCCACGCAAGCGCTGAACAACGCCACCCTGCCCTTCGTGCTGGCGCTGGCGAACAAGGGTCACCGCAGGGCACTGGCGGACGATCGCAACCTGCTGAACGGACTCAACGTTGCCGGCGGGCGCATCACCTACAAGGCCGTCGCCGAGGCGCACGGCATGGACTTCATGCCGGCCGAGGAGGCCTTGGGCCTGTGATGAATGGAGGCGCCCGGCTGGCCGCGGCCATTGGCTTCGCGGTGCTCCTGATCGCAGAGGCCACCGGCGCGTTCGCCGAAACGGCCGATGCCGATTTCGCCGCCTACCGCGCCGACGTGAAGGTCCTGAAGGAGCGCATGCTGGGCTGGTGCGAAGCCAACCCGGCCGCCCTGGAGACCGGTGAGAAGACCGGCGCGCTGACCGAGCGCGAGCGCTTCCGCAAGGCCTGCGGCCAGGCGCTCAATGGCCTTCCCGTTCCCGGGCGGGACAGCTTGCACCTCTTCTATTTCCGCCAGGGCAACAACGTCGACGGCCTGGAATACTTTGGCGTGCGCCGCGCACTCGACTTCAACGGCGAGCCCTACATGCTGATCACCGCCTGGCTGATTCGCACGACGACAGAGGTGGGCCAGGAACGCCGGACCACAGAGACCGCCGACGCCTTCCTGATGGCCGTGCACCGGGGCGCCTGGCGCACCGCCTGGCGGTATGTCGACCTCGATAGCGAGGACTGGAGCCTGGCCGCAAGCGACAAGGTGGGCGCGGAAATCCTGGCGCCGGAACTGGAAGCCTTCATCGACCGGACCTGGAAAGAGGACGTCGTCGAAGCGACGGACCGACTTGCCGAGGCCGTGGCCTCCGGCGAAGTCCGGCTCGTACCGGCATCGAATGCGCCCTAAGTCTCTCCGGCGCAGACAGGCCTCACTTAGTGGAGCGCCGGCTCACCCGGATTTCGGCTTTGTTTTCTGCCACTCCGCCAGACTGTCGTGCGCCCGCCTTTCCGCCTCCGCGGCATAGTCCGCCGCACTGTCGGTGCGCGCCGCAAGCTCGATGACGTAACCGTTGGGATCCCGGAAATAGATCGAGCGGATAAAGCCGTGATCGGCCACACCGCGGGTTTCGATACCCGCGGCTTTTCCTTCCTCGAACATCCGGAGCAAGGTCTCCGGATCGACCTCCAAGGCGATGTGCAGGTCGAAGTCATGCTGTGCCTTGAAGTCGAACGGCCGGTCGGGCGCCTCGAAGAACGCCAGGTAGGACCCGTCGCCCAACCGGTAGAAACTGTGCAGAACGCGCGTGCTGCGGCCTGTCTTGGTTTCCGCGATTTCGAAGGCGTCGGCCAGCGGCAGGCCCAGGAAATCCTCATAGAAGCGACGCGTCTCCTCGGAATCCCGGCACCGGTAGGCGTTGTGGTGGAGCCCCTTGATCATCCGCTCTCGCGCTCCCGAACGCTGCGCTTGAACCCCTGCTCTTGCGTAAAGCCTAGCCCCGCGCGCCGCGGTAATCCACCGGCGATGCCATTCGGCAAAGGCAAGCCGGCCGTGCAGCGGGCAACCGGGGCAACGCACGGTCCGCACACTACAGCGCGATTTCGCGCATCCGTCATGTCTGCCTTGCAACATGAGGCTCTCGTTTCACCGGGCTCAGATTCACGAGATACGCGAACGCCGCCAGGCAAGCTCCTGCAACAACGCCGCTTTCTATTATTGCGTTTTTTATATAAACTACGCATACAAAGGGGCCCGGCCGACATTGGCCGGGAGGGCGCGTCGGTGACCGGATCGGACGAATTGCGGGGGAGCCACCGTTATGAACCGGATGAGAACCTTGCTGCTTGTCGTGGGCTGCGCGCTCGTCGCGACGGGCTGCATGTCGCCGAAGGGCGACGACGCCACCCAGAAGCGCGCCGCGGTGCACGAGATGCGCAGCGATACCCTGGCAAAGCTCTACGCGATCGAGCCTTACGCGCAGACGCGCATCAAGGAATCCGTGGGCTATGCCGTCTTCAGCAACGTCGGCGTCAATCTGCTGCTGTTGTCCACCGGCAGCGGCTATGGCGTGGTCAAGGACC
>JAWVYK010000255.1:0-3472 GCA_033722755.1 Rhodovibrionaceae bacterium
CGCACGTAGACCATCGCGAGCATGCGGCGCGCGGCATTGGGCAAGGGGCGCATGCGCCGAAGCGATTTTAGCGCACCTTCGTAGTCCCCCGCGTGATACTGCGCCCAGCTCATATTCCACCACCACCACGACGGAAAGTGGGGGTTCAACCGCATTGCCTGGCGGAACCTCTGGATGGCGTCGTCGAACCGGCCCACGTAAACCAGGACGCTGGCTTCCAACGCCATGACGTCGGCCGAGTTGGGATTGAGCTCGAGGGCGCGTTCGAGCGCCATAAGCGCCTGCTCGTTCTCGCCCGCTTCGTAATGCACGCCGCCCATGACGTAGTGCGTGTGATAGTCCAGCGGCGCCAGCAGGAGAGCCTTGCCGGCCAGCTGCCGGGCCTTCTGCAGCGAGCGGTCGCGGGGAATGTCCTGCCAGCCGTAGCGGTGACCGGCGACGTAAACTTTGGCCAGGCCGGTAAGCGCGCGGACCATGTCCGGGTCCTGGGCAAGCGCCTTCTCGAATTCGACCTTGGCTTGCGCGTGGGCCTCCTTCGTCCAATCCAGCCAAAGTTTCCATCCCCGAATGACGTGCTCGTAAGCTTCCAGATTGGCCGGGTCCTTCCGCACGGCGCGGGCGCGCTCGAGATCCAAGACCTTGCGCTGCACCGTGGCGACGATGGTGCGGGTAATTTCCTCCTGGATTTCGAAGACGTCGTTGGCTTCTCGATTGTAGCGCTCGGCCCAAAGGTGGCGGCCGTTCAGCGCGTCGACGAGTTGCACGTTGACGCGTATCCGGCCGTCGGCGCGTTGCACGCTGCCCTCCACGATGTACTGAACGCCCAGATCCTCCGCCACTTTCTGTACTTTCACCGGTAGCCCTTTATAGGTGAAGCTCGAGTTGCGGGAGATCACGAAGAGCTCCGAGAAGCGCGAGAGCTCGGTGATGATGTTCTCCGCAATGGCTTCGCCAAGGATACGGTCGCCGTCCCTCTCCCCCATGTTTTCGAATGCAAGAACGGCGAGCGAGGGCTTGTCCGGCAGAGGCAGGGCCATGTTGGCGGTGCTCGCGGGCGTGAATTCAGGACCGAAGTTTCCCTCGCGAACAAGCCCTGCGGTACCGATTACGGCCACCAATGCCGCAGCCGCGGCCGCCCACCGCCAGCGCTTCGATATCCCATTTGGCGGTGGATCGCGCTGCGCTGACGGCCCCGCGTCGCGAACCGGTGCGGACGTTTCGGGCCCGCTTTCGCCCGGGGCTTCCCCGGATGCACCGTTGTCACCATTGCGTATGTGTTGGGCCAGAATCTCGGTTTCACGATCTGGTTGCACATCGAGCTCGCTGCGCAGCAATTCGGCGTAGGCTCGATATTGCTCGACAGCCTGGGCCCGCTGTCCACGTGCCGCATAACCTCTCATCAATGCGCGATGGCCCGTCTCGTCCAGCCGATCGATCGCGAGCAGACTGTGAGCCGCCCGGATCAATTCCCCGGGGCTCTCGTCCTCTGCGCGCTCGACAAGGCGCGCGCCGGTCTGGCGGGCAAGGTCATGCAGGCGGCTGCGTTCGAACGTCAGCCATTCCTCGAATCCCGGCTCTACGAGCTCGAATCCGTCCAGAAACGGCCCCCCATAAAGCTCCAGCGCCCGTTCCCAGTCGGCCGGATCTTGCGAGGCGGCGAGCTCCTGGAAAGCAACCGCATCGGTCCAGACGCTCCCGGCGGCCAGGCGCACGCCAGAGCTATCGCTCGCCAAGATCTCCGCGGCAACGCCGGATTGAGAAAGGCTCTTGCGTAGATGAATGAGCGCCTGGCGCAGGCTGCTGCGCGCATGCTGCTCGTCGCGCGTGCCCCACAGCAGGTCGGCCAGCTTTTCCCGAGACACCGGAATGCCCGGCTGCCGGGCCAGCACCAAAATGAGGGCGAGGTCCTTGCGGGTTGGGAAATGGACGTCGTGGTCTGCTGCCGTGCAGACCTGCGCACGGCCCAGTGCGTAAACTTTAAGTGGTATTCGATTACCACTCATTATTTTCCAACCCTCTCCGGGAAGATCAATTTACCAGCAAAATCCGCAAAATATTCACTTTTCACGAATTTTTGACGGGTGAATTCACGCTGAGTTTGCGCAGTGCGCCGTGAAGTGGACCGAAGGCGGCCCCTAAACCTGCGGCTGTGCCGTGACGCAGCGCGGGCCTCGGCGCAGCAATTTGCGGCCGCTCGAAACAAAGCCCGCGGGCGACACAAGGAGAACAAAAATGAATTGGTCGAAATTCGGCGTGGCAGCAGCCGCCGCAGTCATGGCCGCAGCCCTTTCCTTCGCCGCGCCTCCGGAGGCGCAAGCCAAGAACGACCCAATATTCCAGACAGCGCCGCTCATTCCAAACGACGGCGTGACGCAATTCCCAGGCGCAGGACTTCTCTATCGGACCAAGCGGGCGATCTGGGCCAACCTTTCGATCCAGGGGCTGGACGCCAATGCCGGCTATACGGTCTGGTGGGTCGTCTTTAACAATCCGAAACGGTGCTCGGTGGCGACTCCCGATATCGGAGCGTTCTGCGGCGAGGCCGACCTCTTTGACTCCAAGGTCAACGCGACTGTCTTCTATGCGGCGGGCTTCATCACTGGTGAAGATGGCACGGCCAACGTTTCCGCCCATCTCGAAGATGGCCGGGTTCCGGACACCATCGATGTCGTTGTCGGCAGAAACGGCATTGCCGCCGATAACGGCGAAAGGCCCGGGCTCAAAAGGCGTAACGGCCTGAAGGCCGAGGTGCACATGCAAGTGCGCAGCCACGGGCCCCTGAGCGACCCGGTTCCAGACGAAGAGCAAATGAGCACGTTCGATCCGACCTTACCGGAGGGAGCGGATCAGGTGTTCGTCATCTTCCCTGGGCCGGGTCTCGAGTGAGGACGAACGTTTGAGAGACTGCATTCCACTGGCTGCCGGTGGTTACCGGTCTACACCTCCGGTGCGGCACGGGCCCAGAGTCCAAAGGGCCCGTGCCGGCCCGCGCGCGGAGTACCAACGCAGCGGTAGTGCGCGCACTGAGCACGGCTCGCAAGGCCCGGGAAAGGATGCCGCCGGACAGCAAGCGGCCGCAACGCAAAATCGACGGGGATGTGCGAACTCAAAGACAGCGTTGCGGCATCCCGGACGGCGGAGCCGCACATCCCGCACCAAATGGCCTCACCCGCCCTGGGTGGAGCCGCTACACCCGCCTTCGACAAAGGCGGACAACATGGAACGGGGAGAACACCCATGAAGACCTTGTTTACTGCGGCATTCGCGGCGGCCGTCCTACTGGCCGGCCAAGCCTGGGCCGACGATTCGGCCTCGAAAGACACTAAGAAGCCGGTCGAACTGACCGCCGTCCAGATGGACGGCGTGACGGCGGGTGCAGGGAATTTTAATCGCGCACCTCAATTAGGTGGTGCGGTTCCTCCTTGGTCAGCGCTCTTCGACGCGGGTGCGGTTTCCCAGGGCGTCTCCGGCA
>JAWVYK010000256.1:0-3465 GCA_033722755.1 Rhodovibrionaceae bacterium
GGACAGCACGGACATGTAATCGAGCTGCTCGTAGCGGCGGGCATCGGGGACCTTCTTCGGATCGGCGGAATAGACCCCGTCGACCTTGGTTCCCTTGAGCAAGGCGTCGCAGCCCATCTCCGAAGCCCGGAGCGCAGCCGCGGTATCGGTCGTAAAAAATGGATTGCCGGTGCCCGCGGCGAAGATTACGACGCGGCCCTTTTCCATGTGGCGCACCGCGCGCCGGCGGATGTAGGGCTCTGACACCTGAGCCATGGGAATGGCCGACTGCACGCGCGTCGGCACGTTCTTCTTTTCCAGCGCGCTTTGCATCGCCAGCGAATTGATCACCGTCGCCAGCATGCCCATGTAGTCGGCCGTCGCGCGCTCCATACCGGCCGCCGCGCCGGAAAGGCCGCGGAAAATATTGCCGCCGCCGATGACCAGGCAGATTTCCGCACCCGCTTCGTGCACCTGTTTGACCTCATCGGCAAGCCGGTCGACGGTGGAGGGATCGAGGCCATACTCCATCTCGCCCATCAAGGCTTCGCCGGAAATCTTCAGCAGCACGCGCCGGAAGCGCAATTCGCCGGCGGGATCGGGTGCTTCATCCGTGGCTTCTTCGACACTCAAAGGCGGCACTCCGTGGTCGGCGAATCCGTCGGGCAATTATAGCAAAGGCCTTGCCGATAGGCCCCTGGCAGTCGACCTGCACGGCCGTCGGGTAGCCGAAACTCCGCAACCGCCGCGCCAGTCCATGTTGCCGCCGCCCTGATCCGGCCGGCCAGGCAGTCACCCGCCCGCCGTGGCGGCCACCTCGGCGGCAAAGTCGTCTTCTTTCTTCTCGATGCCCTCGCCCAGCTGATAGCGCACGAAACCGGCGACCTCGACAGGCGCGCCGATGCTGTCCGAAAGCTGGGCCACGACATCGCGCACGCGCGATTCGTTGTCGATGACGAAGACCTGATCCAGCAAGCAGGATTCTTCATAGAATTTGCGCAAGCGGCCTTCGACCATCTTGTTGATGATCTCTTCCGGCTTGCCCGAAGCGCGCGCCTGGTCGGCCAGGACAGAGCGCTCGCGCTCGACCGCTTCGGCGTCGAGGTCGTCCTTGTCGAGAGCCAGCGGTGCGGCAGCGGCGATGTGCATGGCGATCTGCTTGCCCACGCCCTCCAGCTTTTCCGCCTCGGCCGTCGATTCGAGGCCAACGATGACCCCGATCTTGCCGAGGCCCGGCGCCGTCTGATTGTGCACGTAGGACGCCACCACGCCGCTCTTCACTTCGAGGGTCGCTGCGCGGCGGATCGACATATTCTCCCCGATCGTCGCGATCAGTTGCGTCAACTGGTCGCCGACACTGCGCCCGGCGCCGGGATAATCCATCTCTTTCAGCTTCTCCACGTCGCCGTCGGCCTGCAGCGTCAGCAGGACGGCTTCGCGCACGAACTCCTGGAACTGATCGTTGCGCGCAACGAAATCGGTCTCGGCGTTCACCTCAAGGATGGCCGCCTTGTTGCCTTCCGTGGCAACGGCCACCAATCCTTCGGCGGCCACGCGGCCCGCCTTCTTGGCCGCCGCCGACAGACCCTTCTTGCGCAGCCAATCCACAGCTTCGTCCATATCGCCGCCGGTTTCCGTCAGCGCCTTCTTGCAGTCCATCATGCCGGCGCCGGTCTTCTCGCGCAGTTCCTTGACGAGAGCGGCAGAAATTTCGGCCATTATTCGCTTCCTCTTCAGGTCTCGGTCGTTTCATACGCGCTCGGGCGGGCTTTCCGGCATCCGCCGGATGCGGCCCCGCGCGATTCTCGCTTGCGGTTATCGCTGCGCCGTTGTTGCCTCAGGCGCTTTTCTTCTCCGTCTTCTTGTCCTTGTCCGACGCCGACTCGTCCCCGGAAGTCGCCTGTTTCAGCTCCTCGGCCGAGACATCCGACTTCTCGGCGATGGTGGCGCTGGTATCGGGGGTCTCTTCGCCGGCTTCCTTCGGCGCGGCCTCGTCCTTCTTGGCGCTCTTGCTTTGGCTCTTCTTTGGAGCAGCAGCTTTCTTGTCGTCGGCTTTCTTCGAAGCGCTCTTCTTCGTGGAGGTCTTCTTCGCAGCGGACTTCTTCGCCGCCGGCTTCTTGTCCTCGGCCTTTTTGTCCTCGGCCTTCTTGTCGTCGGCCTTCTTGTCGTCGGCCTTCTTGTCGTCGGCCTTCTTGGCAGCCGGCTTCTTCTCCGTCGGTTTCTTCTCCTCCGCCTTCTCAGCGGAGGCCTTCTCTTTCGCCTTGTCGTCCTCTTTTTCCTCGGCTTTGGCAGCCGGCTTCTCGTCTTTGGCCGGCTTTTCCTCAGCCGCGGGCTTTGCCGCCGCATCATCCTTCGCCGGCTCAGCCTCCTGCCCGACAGATTCGGGCTTCGCCTCGGTTTGCGCAGTGGCCTCGGGCGCCTCGGAAGTGGCCGAGGCAGCCTCCGCCCCGCTCGCCGCCGCCGCAGGCGCCGGGGCTTCTGCCTTCTCTGCCGTGGTCGCGGGGGCCTTCTCCGCCTCGCTCTTCTCCGGCAAGGGCTCGGCTGCCGGCTCCTCGGCTTCTCCGGCGTCGGCGCCGCTGGAGGCGATCTCGGCCTGGATGCCGTCGAGCACCGTGTCGGCGACGAGCGAGCAGTAGAGGTCGATCGCCCGGATGGCATCATCGTTGCCCGGAACCGGGTAGTCGATCCCGACCGGATCGGAGTTCGAATCAACGACGGCGACCACCGGAATGTTCAATTTCCTGGCTTCCGCGACGGCCAGGTGCTCCTTGTTCGTGTCGAGCACGAAGATCACGTCAGGCAGGCCGCCCATGTCCTTGATGCCGCCAAGCGCCCGTTCGAGCTTGTCCAGTTCCCGCTGCAGGCTGAGCGTCTCGCGCTTGGTCAGTCCGGTATCCTCCTGCGCAAGCTGTTCCTCGAGCTGCTTCAGCCGCTTGATGGAATGCGAGATGGTCTTCCAGTTCGTCAGCATACCGCCCAGCCAGCGGTGATTGACGTAATACTGGCCGCAGCGCTCGGCCGCCTCGGCGATCTTTTCGCTCGCCTGGCGCTTGGTGCCGACGAAGAGCACACGCCCCCCGCCTGAGACCACCTCGCGCACGAAGACGAGGGAACGGTGCAGCAGCGGCACCGTCTGTTCCAGGTCGATGATGTGAATGCCGTTGCGCTCCCCGAAAATGAAGGGAGCCATGCGGGGATTCCAGCGGCGGGTCGTGTGGCCGAAATGAACGCCAGCCTCCAAGAGCTGACGCATAGAGAAATCAGGCAGCGCCATCGTCGTTTCCGTCTCCGGTTGATCCACCGCGGGCGCTCAAGTCCTGTTCAGGACACCGGAACGACCGTCGGGGATGTCTCCCCCGCGGCCGAAAGCCCGCGTGTGAGGTTTACGCGATGCGGTATATAGCCGCCCGGCCGCGGCCATGCAACCGTCAAAGGCCGGTTTCGGCTCGCGTTTCCCTGCCGCTGTCGCCGATAGGCCGGTTCACC
>JAWVYK010000257.1:0-3461 GCA_033722755.1 Rhodovibrionaceae bacterium
AATTCAGGGCACCCATCCCGACGAGACGCCGACCGTGCAGGTCAGAAACGGCCCCGGCCAGGAGCCGACCGCTGTCAAGGTCACCGACAAGGAAACCGGCGAAGTGCTCATCGACAAAACGGTCGGAGAGACCAATGCCATCGGATCCATGCCGCGACTGACCGGTGGGGCGTTGATCGTCGCTTTCAAGAAGCACGACGGCACGCCGGTGAAGGTTGAGGTCCCGGTGCCCACGCGCCGGCACGTCGTGATCACCGTCGATACCTTCTTCGGACGCGCCGAGATTACCGATGAAACGCGATTGGGCCGCGGCACGCTCGGCAGTGAGCCGGGATTCACCGCCGGCGACTAGAGCCTTGGGCCGCGCGGCCGCGCGATTTACGCCGACTGCTCGAACAGCTCGCGGCCAATCAGCCAGCGGCGGATCTCGCTGGTGCCCGCGCCGATCTCATAAAGCTTGGCGTCGCGCAGCAGCCGCCCGGTCGGATACTCGTTGATGTAGCCGTTTCCGCCCAGAACCTGTATCGCCTCGAGCGCCATCCAGGTGGCCTTTTCCGCGGCGTAGAGGATCGCACCTGCGGCGTCTGCACGTGTCGTCTCGTCCCGGTCGCAAGCCTTCGCCACGGCGTACACGTAGGACCGCGCGGCATTCATTGTCGTGTACATGTCGGCCAGCTTGCCCTGCATGAGCTGGAATTCGCCGATGGGCTTGCCGAACTGCTTGCGCTCGTGGACGTAGGGCATGACCACGTCCATGCAGGCCTGCATGATGCCGATGGGCCCTGCGGCCAGGATCGCGCGCTCGTAGTCCAGCCCGCTCATCAGCACGTTGACGCCCTTACCGACCTCGCCCAGGACGTTCTCCTCCGGCACCTCGCAATTGTCGAACACCAGCTCGCAGGTGGGCGAGCCGCGCATGCCCAGCTTGTCCAGCTTCTGGGCGATGGAGAAACCCGGGAAATCCTTTTCGACCAGAAACGCGGTGATGCCACGCGACCCGGCCTGCGGGTCGGTTTTGGCATAGATCACCAGGGTGTCGGCCTCGTTGGCGTTGGTGATCCACATCTTGGTGCCGTTCAGGATATAGCGGTCGCCCTTCTTTTCCGCCTTGGTCTTCATAGAGACCACGTCGGAGCCCGCCCCCGGCTCGCTCATGGCCAGCGCGCCGACGTGCTCGCCGGAGATCAGATTGGGCAGATATTTGGTCTTCTGCTCTTCCGTGCCGTTGCGGCGTATCTGGTTGACGCAGAGGTTGGAATGCGCGCCGTAGCTGAGCCCGATGGACGCCGAGGCCCGCGAGACCTCCTCCATGGCCACCACGTGCTCCAGATAGCCGAGGCCGGCGCCGCCATAATCCTCCTCGACGGTGATGCCGTGCAGGCCGAGCTCGCCCATCTTCGGCCAGAGCTGCCTGGGGAATTCATCGGTGCGATCGATCTCCGCGGCCAGCGGCGCGATCTCGTCCGAGGCGAAGGACATCACGCTGTCGCGCAGCATCTCGGCGGTCTCGCCGAGGTCGAAGTTCATGTTGGGAAGTTGGTTGGAGATGGGCATGCTCTCGGAGCCTTCCTCTCGTCTTCACGTTGTCTCTTAGTCTCTTAGCATCACCCGGCTAACATAGGCGCTTCGCCGGGAAAATATAAGCGCCCGCCCCTGGCCGCAGGCGACCCACGGCCTAGCCCGCCGCCTCCTTCTCCGGCCGTCCGGCGACGCCGATGATGGTCTGCAGTCCCTTGGCACAGAGCTTTTCTTTCCCGTTGCTGATGGCGGCCACTTCCATATCCGTCACGGTCAATGTGCGCCCCGGCTTGATCACACGGCCCGTGGCGACCAGCCGCTCGCCGTGAGCGGGCGCCAGCAAGTTCAATTTGAACTCCGTGGTCAGCACGGTCACGTCCGCCGGGTAGAGCGTCTGAGCCGCGTAGCCGCCAGCGGAATCGGCGATGGTCGCGGTCACCCCGGCATGGAAGAAGCCGTGCTGCTGACTGAGGCCGTCGTGATAGTCGACCTCGATGCGCACAAGGCCCTCCTCGACATCCGTCATGCGCGCGCCCAGCGTTTCCATGATGCCTTGCCGGGCAAAGCTGTCCCGCGCGCGGGCCTCGAAATTCGCGTCTTTTGGCTCGAATTTGTCCATGTCCGCGTCCCTTAGAGGAGAAAGGCCGCCGCCAGGCCAAGAAAGGCGAAGAAGCCGACCACATCGGTCACCGTCGTCAGGAAGACGCCGGAGGCGACCGCCGGATCGATTTTCAGCCGCTCCAGCCCCAGCGGGACGAGCGTACCGGTCAGACCGGCGACGATCATGTTGATCACCATGGCCACTGCGATGACCGCGCCGATGGCCGGCTGGCCGAACCAGACCCACGCGACCAGGCCCACCAGGATCGCGAAGGCCACGCCGTTGAACGAGCCGACGATCAACTCCTTGCCGATGAAGCGGGCGGCGTTGGCGGCAGAGAGGTCCTTCATGGCGAGCGCTCGCACCGCCACCGTGAGGGTCTGCGTGCCCGCGTTGCCGCCCATGGAGGCGACGATCGGCATCAGCACGGCAAGCGCGACGATGGATTCGATGGTCCCTTCAAAGAGGCCAATGACGACCGAGGCCAGCACCGCCGTCACCAGGTTCACCACGAGCCAGGAAAAGCGCGATTTGGTGGTGTCGATAGCGGCGGAATAGAGATCGGTCTCGCTCACGCCGCCGAGCTTGAGCAGGTCGTCCTCCGCCTCCTCATCGATCACGTCCACGGCGTCGTCCACGGTGACCGCACCCACCAGGCGTCCGGCGTCGTCGACGACCGGCACGGAGACAAGCCCGTACTGCCGGAACAGGTAGGCGACCTCCTCCTGGTCCTTGGTAACCGGCACAGCCTTGATGTCAGTTTCCATCACCTCGGTCACCTTGACCGGGCGGCGGGTACGCAGGACACGGGAAACCGGGATCTTGCCGAGCGGCTTGTGCTTTGGCGTCACCACATAGATGTCATAGAAATCGTTCGGCAGGTCCTCGTTGGAGCGCATGAAGTCGATGGTCTCGCCGACGGTCCAGGCCGACGGAATCGCGACAACCTCGCGCTGCATCAGGCGGCCCGCGGAGTGTTCCGGGTAACTGATGCCCTCTCTTAGAAAGTGCCGGTAAGCATCTGGCAGGGCGGCCAGAATGCGGTGCTGAAATTCCTCGTTCAGATCCTCGAAGACTTCCACCGCGTCATCGCTCTCCAGCTCGGAGAGCAGGCGCGCCAGCTTTGCCGCGCCGATGTGCTCTATCACCTCCTCGCGCACAGCCGGCGCCAGATAGGTGAGGACCTCGCCTTCCAGGTGCGGGCGATGGATGTCGATCAGGATCTGGCGCTCCTCACGCGAGAGCGCCTCCAGCAGGTCGGCGATATCGGCGGCGTGCAGGGTGGCGAGCAGCTCTTCCACCGTCGCGACCGCCCCCTCGCCCATGGCGTCGCGGACCTGGA
>JAWVYK010000258.1:0-3433 GCA_033722755.1 Rhodovibrionaceae bacterium
TCGCACCCGATAAGCCGCCGGCCTCCGAGAGTACGATTTCGAATGCCCCATTGCCGAAGACGGCCTCATCCGGGTCGCAGGAATCGACCTGGATATCGCAGCCTGCCGCGACGATATCGGCCGCGCCGTGGATGTGGAATGCCATGGCCTGCGTCGGGTTCATCGCATGCAGGCAGTGTAGCCGGTCTTCGTCCGCGCCGTTGACCGCCACCGCGGCGGTATTCACGTCCAAACTGTCGATGCCCGCGATCTGGGCGAAAAACGTGTTGACCGCGTTGCCGGCCGCTGCGCTCCGGCGGGTGGTGACCCGCACGGCGTTGCGGGGGGTGCCCCCTGCGGTGAATACGCGGGTATCGTTGTCCCAATGGCCGATCTCAATATCCGAATCGGCAAGCACATCCCCGTATCTGGCGGCCGGCATGTTGAGCTCCGCGAATGCGTTCGCCTCCGCCATCACCGCGGCATCGTCCTCTGCGAGCTGCGATGCTCCGGCCAGCGCCGAGGCGTCGGCCGTGACCTGGAGCTGATTGCGGCTGACGAAGCCGTAGCCCATATCGATGACCAGCGCCGCCACCAGCGCGAACAGACCGATGAGAAAAGAAGAAAGCACGGCGATCGCGCCGTCTTGCGTCCGAAAAAAGGCTAGCAGCCGATTTGCGCCGGGGTTCCGCACCGCTAGCCTTCCTCTCGCATCACCACCTGAGCTGACAGCGTGCGATCCTCGAACAAACCGACGATGTCGGCCAAAAACGCGGCGTCGGACATCGGCACGGTCACCGTCACGCGAACGAAATCGTCGCCGGTCGTCCCGGTGTTTTCGGCCGTGACAGTGAAGCTCAAGGGCCAGCTGGTCAGGTAGTTCTCGGCAATGCTCTGAGCCTGCGATTCCGTCATGGTTTCATCGACGGAAAGCCGACGCGCGGCTTCGCGAGCGGCATTAAACATGTCGCTCTGCGTATATAAGATGAAGCCAAACTGTATAATTCCGAACAGGAACAGCAGGAACACCGGCAAAATGATGGCGAACTCGATCGCCGATGTGCCATTTCTGCCCCGCAGAAATGTATTTGATTCCATGGTGCCCCCACCACCCTACACCAAAGCGTAGGTGCGAAGACCCGACGAAAGGGTCTCCGCTTTACTCCCCCAATTGGGAAGCGCACCCATAATGGAGAGCACCAGCCGTTCCAACAATTCCTCGTATGGTTAGGGCTCTACCTCTTTAGGGGTAGAAATTGAAACATCCGTAGAAAAACTGCGGTATTTCCGCTGATGCATTAGCTGCCGGGTTGGTCCAGGCATCCTGCTATTTCCTGCAATACAGCTTCGTTGCCCGGCGACGCGCGCCGTTGGCGAATGTCCGACGCGCCCGGTTGATTGTGTTGACTGCCTCGCTTCCGCGCCGATGGAGAGCGTCGCGCCGATCGTTTGGGAAGGCATCAATCCCTTGTTGAGCTTGCCGCCGGGCCTTCGTCTGCGGTCCCAAGTGGCGGCGGCCCTCAAATAGGCGCCAATTTATTGGAATTACGACCCTCTAGTTGGCGTTCGGGAAGAACGCCTGCTCGCCGTTCAGCCGATAGGCGGCGATGGTCTGCTGTCCCTCGGCCGACACCAGCCAGTCGACGAAGGCCTGCGCCATATTCCTCTTCACATGCGGATGCATCTCCGGATCGACCACGATGACGCCGTACTGGTTGAAGAGCTGCGGATCGCCTTCGACGAGGATCTCGAAGCCTTCCTTGTTGCCGAAGTTCAGCCAGGTCGCGCGGTCGCTCATGGTATAGGCGCCCATCTGCACGGCCGTGTTGAGGGTCTTGCCCATGCCCGAGCCAGTCTCGCGGTACCACCCGCCGCTGGCCGACTTCGGGTCCACGTCGGTCTGCGCCCACAGGCCGAGCTCCTTCTTGTTGGTGCCGCTGTCGTCGCCGCGCGATGCGAAGGGCTGGCCGGAGGCGGCGATTTGGGCGAAGGCCTCGGGAGCGCTCTTCATTCCGGCAATCCCGGCCGGATCGCCCGTGGGTCCCACAATGACGAAGTCGTTGTACATCACGTCGAAGCGACGGATTCCAAAGCCGTCGGCGACGAACTTGTACTCGCTGGGCGCGTGGTGGACGAAAAGGACGTCCGCGTCACCGTTGCGTGCATTTCGGATCGCCTGCCCGGTGCCCACCGCCACAACGCGAATATCTATTCCGGTCATCTCCTCGAATTTCGGCAGCAGGAATTCGAACAGTCCGGACGCCTCGGTGGAGGTCGTTGACTGCACAATGATGAAGCGCTCGCCATCCTGGGCGACAGCCCCCTCGTCAGGCGCAGCGGCGATTGCCGTCAAGGCCAGCGCAAAAGCGGCAGTCAGGCGTTTCAAGAGGTTCATATTGAAGATCCTTCCGATTTTGTTCCCTCGGGATCGTTGCTCACAGGACGAGCTCGCCAGCGACGAAAGCGCGGGCTTGCTCGCTTTTCGGTTCCTGGAAGAAGCGCGCCACCGCTGTTTGCTCCAGCAGGCGCCCACGGTGCAGGAACAACACTTCGTCCGCCAGCCGGTGCGCCTGGCCGAGGTCGTGCGTGCTCAAGACGATCTTGGTTCCCCGTGACTTGATCTTGGAGATCATCTGCTCGACCGCATAAATCCCGTAGGGGTCGAGGTTTGCGGTGGGTTCGTCCAACAGCAGAACTTCCGGATCGGTCGCCCAGGCGCGGGCCAGCGCCAGGCGCTGCTGCTCGCCCCCCGACAGGACGCGCGCCTGACGGCGCGCCAGCGCGCTCAGCCCGGCCTGCTCGAGCACCTCCTCCACCCGCTGTTTGCGCTGATCGCGCGAGAACCCGCCACGAACCCGCAGCGCGTAGTGCACGTTGCTTGCGACGGAGCGGCGCAGCAGGACCGGTTTCTGGAACACCATGGATTGACGACGCCGAACGGCTCGCACGGGCGGATGCCCGTTCCAGCTGATCTCGCCCTCGCTGGGCCGCAGCAGCCCGTGCAACAGACGCATCAGCAGGCTCTTGCCCGCGCCGTTCGGGCCCATGACCACGGTTGTGGCCTGCCTGTCGAGAACGGCGTCGATGTCGCTCAGCAACGTTGTGCCGTTGGCCTTGAAACTCACGCCGGCCACCGTGGCGGGCAAGATGGTGATCGGGTCCCTCTGCTCGGACGCGTTGCGCATGCGGTTGACACTCACCAGTTCGCCTGCGCCGTCAGGCCGCGAATGCTCATCACCGCCGCGTTCACCAGCACCGCCAGCAGCACCAGGATGATGCCGAGCCCAAGCGCCAGCTCCAGATTGCC
Organism: Rhodovibrionaceae bacterium; assembly: GCA_033722755.1. Lineage (GTDB taxonomy): Bacteria > Pseudomonadota > Alphaproteobacteria > Kiloniellales > Rhodovibrionaceae > JAWVYK01. The sequence goes on from JAWVYK010000258.1 coordinate 3,287, forward strand.
CTTCGAGGTTTCCAGCGCGATGGTCGTCGTCATCACGCGCGTCACATGGGCGATGTTGCCGCCGACGATGATGACCGCGCCGACCTCGGCGATGGCGCGGCCGAAACCGGCCAGCAGCGCCGTGAACAGGCTGTAGCGGCCGTCCCA
>JAWVYK010000259.1:0-3351 GCA_033722755.1 Rhodovibrionaceae bacterium
CAAGGCCCTGCAGGACATCATCGCCATCCTGGGCATGGAGGAGCTTTCCGAGGAAGACAAGCTGACCGTCGCCCGGGCGCGCAAGATCCAGCGGTTCCTCTCACAGCCCTTCTTCGTCGCCGAGGTCTTCACCGGCTCGCCGGGCAAGCTAGTCGCGCTGGAGGACACCATCAAGGGCTTCAAGGGCATCGTGGACGGCGACTACGATCACTTGCCGGAAGCGGCCTTCTATATGGTCGGCACCATCGAGGAGGCCCAGGAGAAGGCCGAGAAGCTGGCCGACGAGGCGGCCTAGGCGAAGGCGCGAGGCGTCGCGGGCACAAGGCTGAGGAGATAGGCCAAAGTGGCGGAAGACAAGACCAAGTTCGAGCTGGTCTCTCCGGAGGAGCTTCTGATCTCCGAAGAGGTCGAGATGGTCGTCGTGCCCGGCGGCGACGGCGATTTCGGCGCCATGGTGCGCCACGCGCCGCTGATCTCCTCGGTGCGCCCGGGCGTCATCCAGGTGCATGACGGCGGCAGCGTGAAGGAGCGCATCTTCGTCGCCGGCGGCTTCGCCGAAGTGACGCCGGAGCGCTGCACGGTGCTGGCCGAGGTGGCGGAGCCGGTCGAGGATATCGACCGCAGCAAAACCGAGCAGGAGCTGAAAGACGCCCGCGAGGATTACGAGGACGCCAAGGAAGACCGGGAGCGCGACGAAGCCGAGAACAGGATCAAAGTGTTGGAGGCGAAACTGGCCGCCGCTTCATCCTGAGCGGCGTAAAAAAACAGTGTATTATTAACATATTTCAATGGAACCGCCGGCAATGCGCCGGCGTTTTTCTTGCGTATCATTGACGCGGAGTGCAAGGCGGCAACGGCAATTATAGATCTTGGTGAGATTGACAAGGTCTTGAATCACGAATTTTCAATCGCAAATTCACCGGCGTCGAGTGGTCTACGAAGCCGAGGGGGAGCAACGGATGTCCGGCAAGCGCTGGCAATTGGATGATATAGCTTGGGGCGATTTCGACCCGGCGCAGGTCGATCCCGATATACTGCAGGTCGTCAAGGCCGCCGCAATGGTGGAATACAACGGCGGCGATTATGCGACCTATCTGTGCAACGTCTTCGCCGACGATCCGGAGTTCCAATCCGAGGCGCGCGAATGGGCCGAGGAGGAATGTCAGCACGGCGCCGCGCTTGGCCGCTGGGCCGAGATGGCCGATCCCGACTTCGATTTCGCCGCCTGCTTCGAGCGTTTCGTCGCGGGCTTCCGGCCCGACGTGGAAGCTTCCGAATCGATCCGCGGCTCGCGCTCGGGCGAACTGGTCGCCCGCTGCATCGTCGAGGTCGGCACCAGCGGTTATTACACGGCACTGGCCGAAGCCACCGAAGAGCCGGTGCTGAAAGAGATCTGCAAGCGCATCGCCGCGGACGAACTCAGGCATTACAAGCTGTTCTACAGCTACCTCCGGCGTTATCTCGAGGTCGAGCAGATCAGCAGGCTGCGCCGGCTGATGATCGCCTTCGCGCGCATCAACGAGTCCGAGGACGACGAGCTTGCCTTCGCGTTTTATGCCGCGAACGCTTCGGAGAGCCAGGATTACGACCGGAAGCGCTGGGCGCAGGAATACATGAAGCGCGCCTTCTCCTACTACCAGCCGAAGCATGTGGAACGCGCCATCCTGATGACCTGGAAGGCCGCCGGCCTCGATCCCCAGGGCACCAGCGCGAAAATGGCCTCGCGCGCCGCGTACTGGCTGTTGAAACAGCGCACGCGCGGTTATGATCCGGCGAATTCACAGCAGCAGCAGGCCGCGTGATCCCGATAGTTCGGCCTCTGCCGCCGATTTTTGGGGGCTTCGACATGAAAACCTGGCTAATGGCGCCGCTCTTTGCGGCGGTTCTGGCGCTCGCGGCCTGCGGGGAGCCGACCAAGAAGGATATCCTGGATAAGGCGGAGAAAATCGAGACGAAGGCCGATCTGGAAGATGTCCTGGGCGCGCCCGACGACATCTCCAAGGTCGGGCCGTTGGAGCGCTGGACCTACCAGGCAGAGGACGGACGCGTGACCTTCATCATCACCGGCGAACGCGTCAGCCTGAAGGCTGCCGGCGGCTAGGGCCCGGTCGAGGCTCACCCGAGTTTGCCGGCGAATTCCTGTAGCAGGCGCTCGTAGATCGGGCGTTTGAACTTCACGATCAACGCGGGCAGGCGATCGGGGTGCACCCAGCACCAGGTGCTGAACTCGCGGTGGTGGTAGTCCAGGTCGATCGCCTCGTCGCTGCCCTCGAAGCGCATCAGAAACCACTTCTGCGTCTGTCCGCGGTATTTGCCGCCCCAGACCTTCGGCACCAGGTGCGCCGGCAGATCGTAGCTGAGCCACTCCCGACTCTCCGCCAGGATTTCCACATCCTCCGCGTCGAGGCCCACTTCCTCCTTGAGCTCGCGCAGAGCGGCCTCGCGCGGGCTCTCGCCCTTGTCGATGCCGCCTTGCGGCATCTGCCAGGCGTCGCTGTCGCGATCCACGCGCTGACCGACGAAGACCTCGCCCTTGGAATTCACCAGCATGATGCCGACGCAGGGCCTAAGTGGCAGGCGGCTGAGCCCCTCTCCCGAGGTTTTTTGCGTCGGCTTGCCCGAAGATCGGCTCATGCCGCCATGCCCGCCGTTGCTGTTGCGTGCCCGTTGGCGGGACCCGACCTACTTCGAAAGCCGCTCGTTATAGAGGTTCAGGCCGCGAAGCAGGTCCAGCGCCCGGGCAAGCTGGTAGTCGGTGATCGGCCCGTCGTCGGCATCGCTCTGATCGTCGTCGGCGCCGTTGCCGTCCTCGGCTGCGGGCGCTTCTTCGGGTTCGGCGCCCTCTTCGGGCGGCTGACCCTCCGGATTCTCCAGCGCTCCGCGCAGGTCCGCTTCCCGCCTCAGCCGGCGTTGGCCGTTGGTCTCGATGGTCGCCTGCTGGACGATGATGTCCGGCTCGATGCCCTTGGCCTGGATCGACCGGCCGGAGGGCGTGTAGTAGCGCGCCGTCGTCAGGCGGATCGCGCTCTGGCCCTGCACCGGAATGATGGTCTGCACCGAGCCCTTGCCGAAAGACTTGGTCCCCATGAGGATCGCCCGGCGATGGTCTTGCAGCGCGCCCGCGACGATCTCGGAGGCGGAGGCCGAGCCGGCGTTGATCAGAACCACGATGGGAACGCCGCTCGCCATGTCGCCGTCGTGCGCGTTGAAGCGCTGGGAATCCTCCTCGTCGCGCCCGCGTGTGGAGACGATCTCGCCGCGATCAAGGAAGGCGTCGGACACCGCGATGGCCTGATCCAGCAGGCCCCCCGGATTGTTGCGCAGGTCGAGCACGATCCCCTTGAGTTCGCC
>JAWVYK010000260.1:0-3324 GCA_033722755.1 Rhodovibrionaceae bacterium
ACGCCTTCGGCCTGCAGCGCCTCGCGGCCCTCTTCGGGGGCCGGCGGACGCTTCAGGACGAAGCCGCCCTTGGAGCCGACGGGCACGATGACCGCGTTCTTGACCTGCTGCGCTTTGACCAGCCCCAGGATCTCGGTGCGGAAATCCTCCCGCCGGTCGGACCAGCGCAGGCCGCCGCGCGCGACCTTGCCGAAACGCAGATGGATGCCCTCGATGCGCGGCGAATAGACAAAGATCTCGCGGAACGGCCGCGGCAGGGGAAGTTCCTCCAGGGCCTGCGAGTCGAACTTGAACGAGGCGTAGCTCTTTTCGCCGCCGTCGGCCGCGGGTTGGTAGAAGTTCGTGCGCAGCGTCGACTCCATGGCGTTCAGGAAGCGCCGGATGATGCGGTCCTGGTCCAGATTGGAGACGTCGTCCAGCGCGGATTCGATCTGCTTCACGATCTTCGCCGCTTGCTTGTCCCGGTCCTGCCGATCGCTGCCAAAGCGCGTCTGGAACACCTGCACGAGGAGGCGGGCGATTTCCGGGTTGAGGGCGAGGGTCTCCTCCATATAGGCCTGCGAGAACGGGATCGCGGCCTGGCGCAGGTACTTCGAGTAGGCGCGCAGGATCGTGATCTCCCGCGCGCTCAGGCCGGCGATCAGCACCAGGCGGTTGAAGCCGTCGTCCTCCATGTCGCCGCGCCAGACGCGTGCGAAGGCGTCGTGGAAGGCCTCTTTCACCTGCGGCAGGTCGACCGATAGGCCGCTGGCCGTGCGGCAAACGAAGTCGTGCACCCAGACCGCATGGCCCAGGTCGCGCGGCCAGACATCGTAGGGATGCTCGGCGATGACCTTCAGGTCCATGTTCTCGAGCATCGGCAGGATATCGGAAAGCGGCACCGGGTCGCCGGTGTTGAAGATCTTCAGCCGGACCTCTGCCTCCGTTGCCTCCAGCGGGCGGTACAGGTTCATGGCCAGGTCTTCGGAGCCCAGCGCCTCTTCGATCTTGGTGATGTCGAAGACCGCGGCGTGCGCCGGGAAATGCTCCTGATAGCTGGCGGGGAAGCCATCGGCGAAGCGGCGCAGTGTGCGCAGGCCCGCTTCCTCTCCCCGGTCCTCGATCAGCGCCTCCTCCAGGTGGTCGGCCCAGGAGCGCGCCGCCTGGCGCAGCCGCCATTCAAGCCCTTCGTGATCGATGTCGGGAATCTTGCCCGGCTTGGTGCGCACGACGATGTGCAGGCGCGCCAGCGCCTGGTCGCCCATGTGCGTATAGAAGGAGACCACTTCGCCCTGGAAGGCCTTGGCGAGGATGTCCTGGAACTTCAGTCGGAGCGAGGTGTCGTGCCGGTCGCGCGGCACGTAGACCAGGCACGACACGAAGCGCTCGAAAGGATCGCGGCGCACGAACAGCGCGATGCGCTGGCGTTCCTGCAGGTGCAGGATGCCCATCGCCGTGTCGAAAAGCTCGTCGTCGCTGGCCTGGAAGAGCTCGTCGCGCGGGAAGCTCTCCAGGATGTGCATCAGCGCCTTGCCGTCGTGGCTGTCCGGACGAAAGCCGGAGCGCTCCATGACCCGGTCCACCTTCTCACGCAGCAGCGGGATCTCGCGCGGGCTGCGCGAGTAGGCGACGGAGGTGAACAGGCCGATGAACAGGCGCTCGCCCGTCACCTCGCCCTTGGCGCTGACGATCTTGACGGCGACCGTGTCCATGTGCACCGGCCGGTGCACGCTGGAGCGCGTGTTCGCTTTGGTGATGCGCAGCAGCTGCGGCTGGCGCACGAAATCGCGCACGTCCGGCGGCAATTTGCCCAGGTTGCGCAGACCTTCGAAGACCGTGCGGCTGGAGTCGCGCAGGATGCCGAGCCCGGAGTCCTCGTCGATCTTGGCGACGGCCTTGGCGCCTTTGCCCTCGAAGTGGTACTCACGGTAGCCGAGGAAGGTGAAGTGGTCGTCGGCCAGCCACTCCAAGAAGGCTAGGCCCTCCTTCATCTCGTCCTTCTTCAGCGGCGGCGGGTCCTTCTTGAGCTCGCCAATCAGGCTCTTGACCCGCTTCAGCATGGTGGGCCAGTCCTCGACTGAGGCGCGCACGTCGCTCAACACGTCGGTCAGCTTGTCGCGGATCTGGCCCAGCACGTCGCTCGGCTGCTCGTTGATCTGGATGTGCATGAAGGATTCGGCCGACTCCCCGTCGGTCTTGCGGCCCTCTTCCTTCAAGTCGGTCAGTCGGCCCTGTTTGTCGCGGTTGATGCGGATGATCGGGTGGATGACCAGCAACACGTGGGCTTCCATATCGTTCAGCGCCGCGGTGACCGAATCGACGAGGAACGGCATGTCGTCGTTGAGGATCTCGACGATCGTGTGGGAGGACTTCCAGCCGTGCTCCTCGGGCTTCGGGTTGTAGATGTTGATCTTCGCCTCGTCCGACTTGCGCTTCTGGGCGAAGGACCATAGCGACATGGCCGCGCCGTAAAGATTGTCCGGCGATTCGCTCAGAATGTCGTCGGGCGGCACGTGGGCATAGAACATCCGCACGAAGCGTTCGGCAGGCTCTGCACGGCCCGGCTCGAGCCGGCTTTGCACCTGATCGGCGATCTGATCGATCAGCTCGTTTTTCTGTTGCTCGGCCTTGAGCACCATGGCGATCCTCCCCGGTCCATCGCGCCGCCCGTTGCCCGGACGCACAAGCTTTTCAAGGCAGGCTACCCTATTTGCTCGGCGGACGGGAAGGCGCGATTACCTAGTGGAGCGCCTTTGCGCCGCCTGTGCCTGGACCGGTGACTCGGCACACCTGGCAACGGCCTGAGACAAAATTTCACACGCCTACCAATGGGTTCTTTAGAAATCTGCATTAGACTGCCCTGTCGAAACCTACTGCGGTTTTGCTTCCGCGCTATCCGGGGCGAGAGCAGCCACTGTTTCTGCGCGGTGAGGAAAATTGAGTGCCAATTTAAGCGACAATGTCCACTACGTGCGTTAGCCAGAGCCAGCAGGAGTGCTGCCCACATTCTTGAACGGGCCGCGCAATGTCTTGTGGGAAGACGGTACCGGCGATTTTCGCAGCACTCTAGTTCCGAGGCGTGCAAGGAGTCGGGTCGCCAGGGTTTTTGACCCAGTATTGGTTGGTCAGCCGTTCACGAGGGCTGCAAGAAACTTATCGCTTTGCCGCTGGGCAGACCAACGACGTCTGGTGTGCCCGCGCCACTTTCTCATCTAGTCGGATTCTTCTTTCGAACATGAGCCAATCTTTGGGATGTTCTAAACATTTCAAAGCCCCATTCGTTGCAAGGGCTCTAAAAGCCCTCAGAAAAGCGGGTTAAGGTCGTGTGAATCCTTTATAACGGCG
>JAWVYK010000261.1:0-3258 GCA_033722755.1 Rhodovibrionaceae bacterium
ACCGTCGTCCATGAGGACGCGGAATGCCTCGTTCAGCGCCTCGAAGGTGAAGTCGTCACCGGCATCGGCCACCACCAGCGCGCCGCCCGCGCCGTTGTCACCGTCGGCCAGCAGGCCCTCGAAATCCTCCTCGAGCGCGGCCTTGGCCAGCAGGTGCGCGCCTAGCCCTTCGCGCTCCAGTCGGGCGCGCGCCGCCATGGCTGGAGTGAACAGCTCCTCCGTCTCGGCCTCCACGCCCAGGCCTCGCAGTTTCTCCAGCACCTGGCGCTTCGGCTTGCGCGTCGTGTTGGTCAGGAAGCGCAGTGCCAGGCCCGCCTCGCGCAGCCGCGAGATCGCCTCCACCGCGCCGGGCAGCGCGTCCTCGCCCTGATAGACCACGCCGCCGAGATCGAGCAGAACCGCCTTCAATGCCATCTGCGCGTCTTCCTCCCTTGTCCGCCGTCGCGCCGCCGGCTTGCGGCCTTGGCGCGGCATCGCTCAGCCCCTAGATTGCCGGAAAACCGAGAGGAGCCGTTATGCCGCGCTTTCTGATCATCATGGGCCTCGTCCTGCTGACCGCGGGAATTCTCTGGCCGTATCTCCAGAAGATCGGCTTGGGCCGCCTGCCGGGCGACATCGTGATCGAGCGCGAGCGATTCACCCTGTATATCCCGCTGATGACCTCGGTATTGATCGCGCTCGTCATCAACACGCTGATCTGGATCATCGGCCGGTACTTCTAAGCTGCCGGATGCGGACGGCGAAAGCCCGCCTCAGAAGCTGTGCTCCAGAATGCAGTTGATCGGCACCTCACTGACCGAGGCGGTGTTGGGCAGCGCCAGCACGGTGGCGACAATCTCCGCCAGGTCCTCCGGCTGGATCATGTCGGCGCCGTCCACCGCCTCGACCTTGGCCGTCATATCGGTGCGCACATAGCCCGGGCAGATGGCGCAGCAGCGGATGCCGTGCTCCCAACCGGCGTAGCGCGCCGCGTGGCTGAGCGCGAGCGCGGCGAACTTGCTCATGGCATAGCCGCCGACGTCGGCGCTCTTCACGCGCTTGCCGGAGAGCGAGACGACGGTGACGATGCGTCCCGATCCGGCCTCCTTCAAATCATCGAAGGCGGCATGCATGAGCCGGTAGGGACCCTTCACGTTCACGTCCCACATGGCGTCGAGCGCGGCCTCGTCCCCATCCTCGACGCTCACCGGCTGCATGATTCCGGCGACGTTGACCAGGGCGTCGATGCGCCCGAAGCGATGCCGCGTGGCCGCCACCCATTCCTCTGCGGATTCCGCGCTGCTCGCCTCGTAGGCGTGGCGCAGCACCTGCCCGCCGCCCGTGGCCACGCCGTCGAGGGTCGCTGGATCGCGCGCGCCCAGGCTCAGATCGTATCCGGCATGCTGCAGCTTCGCGGCGATCGCGCGGCCGATTCCCCTGTTGGCCCCGGAGACCATCACGACGCGTCCCTCGCTCGGCAACATGGCTTGCTCCCTTGCCCGATGAAGTCGAATTCGCCCGGCCGCTAGAATGGGCGGGAAACCCCGCCGGCGCAAATGGCGTTTGCCTGCGCAAAAGCGGATCGATGCCGCTGTGAGGGAGAGCTTTCGGCCAATGTCCCAAGGCAAGCGCAAGGCCCGGCACTGGGTGGGCACCTCCGGCTGGACCTACAGGAACTGGAAGCCGGGCTTCTATCCCAGGGGCCTGCAGCAGGGCGACTGGCTCTCGCACTATGCCGAGCATCTGGCGAGCGTCGAGCTGAACGCCAGCTTCTACCGCCCGCCGGCCAGGAAGATGCTGGACGGTTGGGCGAAGAAGACCCCGCCGGGATTCCTCTTTGCCATCAAGGGCTGGCGGCTCATCACCCATATGAAGCGGCTAAAGGACGCGGGCGAAGATGCCGAGGGCTTCCTGGAGCGCCTGGAGCCGCTGGGCGACAAGCTCGGCCCGGTGCTTTTCCAGCTGCCGCCGAACTTTGACTACGATCGCGAGCGGTTGAAGGATTTCCTCACCGCCCTGCCGGGCAAGGGTCCGCATGGGCGTTGGCGCTTTGCCATGGAGTTCCGCGACAAGAGTTGGCAGCGCGACGAGGTCTACCGGCTGCTGAGCGACCACAACATCGCCTGGGTGCCGTTCGAGCTCGCCAGGCAGCGCGGCCCGCGCCTCGCAACCGCCGATTTCGTCTACGTGCGCCTGCATGGACGCAAGGCGAAATACCGCGGCAACTACGCCAAGCGCACGCTGCAAGACTGGGCCGAGTGGCTGAGCGAGCAAATGGACGAAGGGCGCGACGCCCATGTCTATTTCGACAACACCGACGAGGCCGACCACGCCGTGCGCAACGCCATGACGCTGGACGACCTGCTGCGCGGTTAGGCGCGCGCCGACGGCGCTCAGGCGTTCTCCCGGCCCGCGTCCAGCGCCCAGACCACCAGGTCCTTCAGCACGTCGCCCAGCGCCTCGTCGAAGGCCTGGACGATTTCCTGCATGCGGTCGGCCTTGGCCTTGAACTTGGAACGGAATTCGTTGGAGGCGATGATCCTGCGCTCGGGCATCTCCACCAGCTTGGCGTTGACGGCGACGTGGGCGTGCGGCGGCGTGCCGTCGAAGTATTCCGCCTGGAACTCGCGCAGCTCCGTCTTCAACAGGTAATCCGCCCTGAGCGCCACCGACTGCCGGCCGACGGCGACGATGGCGTCGGAGTTCTCGAAGGACTCGATGATCAGCGACTGCACCATGTTGGGCGCGCGGTCGGTCCAGTTGGTGCGCGCGTAGTATTCCAGCCGGGTGAGATCGCGCATCAGCGCAACACGCGGCGAGTTGAGCCCCGCCGACGCTGTCGGAGTCTCGACCAGAAGCTGCCAGTCCACCGACTGCAGATCCGGCGGGAAGGTGCTCTTCGGGGTCAGACGATAGAGCTCCGGCGGCGGAGTCTGACCGGGGACGATCTGCGTGCAGCCGGCCAAGCCGGCGCCCAGCGCCGTCAGGCCGAGGACGGCGAGTGCGCGCCGCCGTGCGAAGGAGACATCAATCCGGGACTTCATAGCCTTCCTGCTGGTTGCCGAAGAGGAAGCGGGCGGGATCGCGCTCCACTTCCTTGGTGACGCGGTTCAGGCTGTGCGCGAGGTCGCGCAACTCGGTGATCAGGTTCAACAGCTCGTACATGCCGCTGCCCGTGAACTCGCGGATCGCCGGACGGTTTTCCTCCACCATAGACTCGATCTCGTCGGCCATGCCGCCGACGGATTTGGCCGCAGACGCGATCTCCGTGATCGCGCC
>JAWVYK010000262.1:0-3237 GCA_033722755.1 Rhodovibrionaceae bacterium
CCAGCTCCGCCGCGAGAACGCGCTCGGCACCCTCTTCAACATGGTCGGCTTCCAGACCAAGCTGAAATACGGCGCGCAGAAGGAAATCTTCCGCATGATCCCGGGCCTGGAGAACGCGGAGTTTGCGCGCCTGGGCGGCCTGCACCGCAACACTTTCATCAACTCGCCGAAGCTGCTGGATGAACTGTGCCGGCTGAAAGCCATGCCCCGCCTGCGTTTTGCCGGACAGATCACCGGCGTCGAGGGTTATGTCGAAAGCGCGGCCATCGGGCTTTTGACCGGCCGCTTCGCAGCTGCAGAACGACGCGCAGAGGCCCCCGCGCCGCCGCCGGCGACCACCGCCCTGGGTGCGTTGCTTGGCCACATCACAGGCGGGGCGGACAGCGAAACCTTCCAGCCGATGAACGTGAACTTCGGGCTGTTTCCGCCGCTGGAGCCGGCCCCCGACGGCAAGAAGATCAAACGGCGCGAGCGCAAGCCGGCGATGAGCGCGCGAGCGCTGAACGACCTCGACGCCTGGCTGGCCGCCGTGCCTCAGGCCGCGGAATAGTCCCTCTTGCGGAATTTCGTCAGAGCCGCCCACGCAGCTTCGCCCACGCCAAGCGCCATGCATTCAACTTGTCGGCCCGCTGCACGACCGGGCTTGCCGGGTCATGGCCGGCGCGCGCAAGCGATTTCAGGTAGTGGGCGGTCAAAGGCACGACCATCAGGGCCGGCAACGCTGTGCGGGGCACGCCGCGGGCAAGCTGGCGCGCCTCGCCAAGATGCTCCTCGGCACGGCCGGAAACGAGGCGCACCGCATCGGGCAGATGTTCGGTTTGCCGTCGGTCGTGCAGGTCGGTCGGATCGATGCCGACCTGCGACATTACAGCGCGAGGCAGGTTCAATCTTCGCCGGCCGATGTGGAACGGCAGGGCCCGCATCATTCCAACAAGCCCCCAGGCGATGCCGGCATGGCGCGCCGCCTCGCGCGCCTCGGCGCTCTCCTCTCCCAGGATTTCCAGCATGAGCCACAGCAACGTGGCGGAACTATCCTCCGCATAGGCTTCCAAGGCTGTCATATCCTCGGGCGGCTCGTCTTCGAGGTCGAATTCGCGCGCGTCGATCAAGCGATCGAAATGCTCCCTGCTGAGGGCGTGCCGTCCGATGGTTGGCGCGAGCACCTCCAGCACGGCGTGGTGCCGCGGCCTTCCGGCGAAGGCCTCGTCGATCGCCTCGCGCCACCACTGCAGGCGAATCTGACCCATCATGGGTTCGCTGACGACCTCGGCCGTCTTGGCCACTTCCAGGTTGAAAGCCAGCAGGCCGATGATGTCCGTCTGCCGTTCCGCCGGGGCGAGCAGCGCCGCCAGATAACGGTCGTGGTCGTGCCGGCGCACCTCGGCGAGGCAATAGCCCGCGTGGTCGCTGTCCGTCTCGTTCATGCACGACAATCTAGGGGGCCGCCCGCCCCCGGCAAAGCCCGAGAGGCCCCCCGCGCCCTTCCCTTCGCCGAACCCAATGGGTGAAAAGACGTTCACTTTGCAGTGTCGAGCACTACGTGTAGGGTTACGGGCGCTTGGCGGCCGCGGGCTGCCGCTCCCGAACATGAACCAACAGTTACGAGAGAAGGACCTGAGGCATGGCTTTCGAGCTACCGTCGCTGCCTTTTGCCGAGGACGCGCTTGAGCCGCATATGTCGGCGAAGACGCTGAGCTTTCACCACGGCAAGCACCACAAGGCATACGTCGACAAGACCAACGATCTCGTGAAGGACACCGACCTCGAGGGCAAGAGCCTGGAAGAGGTCATTTCCGCCGCGGCTTCCGATTCATCGAAGCAGGGCCTGTTCAACCAGTCCGCGCAGATCTGGAATCACAGCTTCTTCTGGAACTGCCTCTCACCCGATGGCGGCGGACAGCCCGACGGTGACGTCGCAAAGGCCATCGACGACGCCTTCGGCTCCTACGACAAATTCGCCGAGGAGTTCAAAGCCAAGGCCGTCGCGCAATTCGGCAGTGGCTGGGCCTGGCTGGTCAAGAAAAACGGCGGCGCCGTCGAGATCGTAACCACGGCCAACGCGGACACGCCGCTGGTTCACGACGGCATGACGGCGCTGCTCACCTGCGACGTCTGGGAGCACGCCTACTACCTGGACTTCCAGAACCGGCGCCCGGATTTCGTTCAGAGCTTCCTGGACAACCTGGCGAACTGGGATTTCGTCAACAAGAACTACAGCGAAGGCTGAGGGCTCCCCGCCAATCCGGGACCGTCGATGTCGACGAAAAAGGGCCTCCCACCGCGGAGGCCCTTTTCAATTGCAGCAGTCGTTCATCCGAGCCGCGTTCATTCGACCGCGATGAGCGCGGCGGCCACGCGGCGTTCCTCGGCCATAAGCACGTTGTAGGTGCGCGCTGCCGCGCCGGTATCCATCGGTTCGATCACCACGCCCGCTTGCCGCAGGCTCTCGCGAATCTCGCGCGGCACCAGACCCATCTTCTGACCGCAACCCAACAGCACGACGTCGAGCGCATCCGCCGCCGCGGTGATTTCCGAGAGGCTGTCGGCTGAAAGCTCCTGAAAACGGGCCACCGGCCAGTTGAGCGCGCGTTCCGGGAACACGATGACGGAGCCTTCGTAGACCCGGCCGCTGATGCGGAACCGGCCGTCGCCATAGGTTTCGATCACCTGGCGGCCTTCGGGAATTTGGGGCGTCACGTCCATCAGTGAGACATCGGAGCACGGGTGCCGCGGATCAAGATCCGGCTTTTCCTTTCGCCGCTCCGCCGCCGGCGGGCTCCTCCTGCTCGGTGTCCTCGTCTTCCAGGACGACGGACTCGCGGCGCAGCTTCAGGAAGATGAGGATCGGCACGGCCAGTCCGATGGAGGAGTAAGTGCCGATCACCAGGCCCCAGATCAGGGCTAGGGTGAAGCCCCGGATCACTTCGCCGCCGAAGACCGAGAGTGCGATCAGCGCCAAAAGCGTCGTGACGCTGGTCAGGACCGTTCGCGTCAAGGTGGCGTTGACGGAGCGGTTCAACACCTCGATCAGCGGTGCGCGCTTGTATTTCCGGAGGTTCTCGCGCACGCGGTCGAAAACGACCACGGTGTCGTTGATCGAGTAGCCCGAGACGGTCAGAACCGCCGCCACACTGGCCAGATTGAATTCAAGCTGCGTGACCGAGAAGAAGCCGACGGTGCCGATCACATCGTGGGTCAGCGCCAGCAGCGCGGCCAGCGCGAAATGCCACTCGAAGC
>JAWVYK010000263.1:0-3231 GCA_033722755.1 Rhodovibrionaceae bacterium
CTTCCTCGGTGACGACACGTCCGGCCCGCTCCTGGGACTCGGCCTCACCCTGCGAACGGGCCACGTTTGCCGTCACCGTGACCGTCACCTCGGGATGCAGGCGCAGAGTGACCGGATGCAGGCCCAGGACCTTGATGGCCCGGTCCAGCTCGACCTGGCCGCGCTCCACGGTGGCTCCGGCCTCGCTGACGGCATCGGCGATGTCGCGCGCGCTGACGGAGCCGTAGAGCTGACCCGACTCGCCGGCCTGCCGGATCAGAGTCACCGACATGCCGTCCACCTTCTTGGCCACGGATTCAGCTTCCTGCTTGCGCTTGAGGTTCTGCGCCTCGAGCTGCGCGCGCTGGCCCTCGAAGTAGTCGATATTTTCCTTCGTCGCCCGCAGCGCCTTGCGCTGGGGCAGCAGGTAGTTGCGGGCAAAGCCCGGTTTTACCGTGACCACATCGCCCATTTGACCCAGCTTCTCGATACGCTCCAGCAGAATGACTTCCATCACTCGTCCTCCCGGCCCTGTCCGCCGGCGGCAAAGCGCCGCCGCAGCCCGGCCAATTGATCCAACAGTCCCAGTCCCGTCACCAGCACAGCCAGCCACGTGAACAACACGATCGCGCCATAGAACACCGCCAGAAGTATGCCCCGGGCGGCGCGGTGCCGGGCAAAGGCGTGTATTACCGCCAGCCCGGCGAAAAAGAACGGCAGCAGCAGAACCATGGCGAAGTTCCGCGCTGCGAACCCGAAATCGCCCGGCGCAAGATAGGCCGCGACGAGCGAGACGGCCAGCACTGGAGACATCCATCTCGGAAGCTCCAGCTCTGCCATCTGCGGGGCAGGGCGCAGCGCCGCGCCGAGACGCGAGACCAGCGCCTGCGCCAGCGCCCCGTCGGCCGCAAGGACGAGCAGCCAGCTAACGGCGCTCAGTCCGATCGCGAAGGGCGCCAGTTGGCCGGCCAGGTCCTGCACCTGATCGGCCGGCAACTCCGGCAGCACCTGGGCGAGCGCAGCCTGCATCTCCTGGCTGAGGCGGCTGTGCAGCCCGCCGTCGCCCGTCACCCACAGCACGCCCAGGCTGAGCGCCACAATCGCGAGGCCGATCATGGTCAGCCAAGCGACCAGCAGCCCGGGCGGATACCATTCCATTCCGCCGTCCGGGCCCGGCCTGGACAAGAGCGCCTGGCGCACCAGCACGCCGACCGGGCCAAGCAAGACGACAAGCCCGCCGAGTGCCGCGGGTATGCCGCCCAGCGCCAGCGCCGGCAGCGCAAACGCCGCGCCTGCCACCGCCAGCGGCCTGAGGCCCAGCGAGAGCCCGACCGCGAAAAGCGGCAAGGGCGCCAGCGGACCGAACAGCACGCCGCCCGGTCCAGTGGCCACGAGAGCCAGGAAAACGAACGACAGAAGGCCGGCACCTGCCGCAATCGCCGTGTTGCGCATGGCCCTGCCTCGCTATCGGTGTTTCCGACTCTCCCGAGTTGCCGGCGCGCAAGCATGCGCCCGCGCCGACGTCGTCGGCCGTCCGGCTAGTCGATCGTATAAGGCAACAGCGCCAGATAGCGCGCGCGCTTGATCGCCCGAGCCAATTCACGCTGCTTCTTCGAGGAAACGGCGGTGATGCGGCTCGGCACGATCTTGCCGCGCTCGGAAATGAAGCGCTGCAGCTGCCGGACGTCCTTGTAGTCGATCTTTGGCGCATTCGGCCCCGAAAAGGGGCAGGATTTGCGCCGGCGGAAAAATGGGCGGCGGACCGTGCCGCCCTTGGAGACGATTTTGACGGCCATGATTTACGACTCCGCCCTGGATTCTGCGCTGCTTTCCTCGCGGCGATCACGCCCGCCACGTCCGCCGCGTCCGCCGCGTCCGCCGCGGTCGTCGCGTCCGCCGCGCTCACGCGGGCCGCGCTCGTCGCGCCCGCGGCGCTCCATCATTGCCGACGGGCCTTCCTCGAGCTCTTCGACCTTCACGGTCAGATAGCGGATCACGTCTTCGTTGAAGCGCATGGCGCGCTCCAACTCCTCGACCGCCTTTGCCGGCGCGTCGATGTTGAACAGGACGTAATGTCCCTTGCGATTCTTCTTGATCTTGTAGGCGAGGTTGCGAAGGCCCCAGTTCTCGGTCTTCGTCACCTTACCGTCGTTGTCCTCCACGACCTTCGTGAAGGCCTGGGTGAATTCTTCCACCTGATTGGACGACACGTCCTGGCGTGCGATGAACACGCTTTCGTAAAAAGCCATATTGTGACTCCCCATGGCTATTTTCCGGGCCGGCGCTGGGGAACCCCTGGTTCCGTTCAGCGATCCCGGCCCTAGCCGGTCTCGTCTTCCCGCGCCGCAATGGCGACGGGCCCGCCTGAGACCGGCGAGGAGCTTGCGAGGCCGCGCACTATACACATTGAAGGGCAGCGTGCAAGCACCGAAAAACGCGCGGTTTCACTGTCCTTGCAAGCGGTTGCTCCGGTCTTGCGGGCGGCGTGCGCGATGTTCGCCGTCGGGCGGGGTTGACAGGTCGGGGACAGGCGTTAAGACGGCGGACGCGGGCCGCCTTGCGCTTCAGGCCCGGGGGTTCCAAAAACGGAAGGGCGTCAGCATGAGCCTCGCATTCATCTTCCCGGGTCAAGGCTCGCAGGCAGTGGGCATGGGGCGCGAGTTGGCCGAGGCCTTTCCCACCGCGCGCGAGGTCTTCGAAGAAGTCGACGACGCGCTCGGCCAGAAACTCTCGGCCCTGATGTTCGAGGGCCCGGAAGACGACCTCAGGCTGACGGAGAACGCTCAGCCGGCGCTGATGGCGGTCAGCATGGCCGCAGCACGCGTACTGCGCGAGGAAGGCGCTGTGGATCTCGCCGACAAGGGCGATTACGTGGCCGGCCATTCGTTGGGCGAATATTCCGCCCTGGCTGCGGTGGGGACGCTGGAACTCGCCGATGCCGCCCGGCTGCTGAAGACTCGTGGGCGCGCCATGCAGGAAGCCGTTCCCGTCGGACAGGGCGCCATGGCGGCCCTGATCGGCGTCGACCTGGAGGCCGCGCGCGAGATCGCCGCCGAAGCCGCCGGCGAGCAGGTATGCGACCCTGCCAACGACAACGCGCCTGGCCAGGTCGTCGTCAGCGGCGACAGGGAAGCGGTCGAGCGCGCCCTGGAAATCGCGGCCGCACGTGGCGCCAAGCGCAGCGTGCTGCTTCCAGTTTCCGCCCCGTTCCACTGCGCCCTGATGGCGCCGGCGGCCGACGTCATGGCCAGC
>JAWVYK010000264.1:0-3204 GCA_033722755.1 Rhodovibrionaceae bacterium
ATTTGGTCTTTCTGACGTCGGCCGGCCAGGTGCTGCGGCGCAATGGCCCATTTTCCGGATCCGCGAGCACAATTCTCGATGCGGCCGCGTCCACTGGCGGGGGCAACACCTCCGCCAAGGTGATATCGGCAATCGTTGATCTTGCTAGCCAGAAGAGTTCCTCCTCCAGCCGCTTATTGGCGATACGAGGCTCTCAAGCGCAGCCTGAAGTTACGGACATTTTCGCGATTACAGCGTCCACCCGCACCTATTGTGCGACTGCGGACCGCAGGCCCATGATCGTCCTGCAGGACAGTCCCGGCCGCGATGGGCGACTGAGCGTGACCCGTTTGTCGGCGCCAAAACAGAAACTGGAAGCCGACTGGCCCGCCGAAAACAGGGACCTCCTATGGCCAGAAGACTGGCCGCCTCTCCGGAAGGGTCTTTATACGTGGATGGTGGCCGGCAAGCAGTCGAGCATCGAGGTCGTGCGGGACAGCGATAATTTGGCTGATCTCGACCTGCCGGATCTGGCATACGAACTCGAACGGCATGGATGTGCCGACCAGGCCTCTCGAGCGCTATCGAATCTGATCCGAGAGGCACGCATCGTCCAGTAAAGTGGATAAGCGCGCTTGCCCGCCTGCCGGCCGAAACAGCGGGCGCTGGACCGTTTGTCGACGCCGCACGTATCGGCTTGCGGCCTAGACGCGCCCGCGGATCTCCTCCTCCAGGACATAGAGCATCTGCATGCCGAAGCCCCGCACGTCCTCCTCGCCGCGCTCGGACAGACGGAAGTCCTCGCGAAGCGCGTCATGCGCCGTCTGGTCGACGACGATGGTCATCGGCTCGGCGCGCGCCTCCAGCCGCGCGGCCATGTTCACCGCCGGGCCGAAGACGTCGTAGACGTATTTCTGGATGCCCACCATGGAGCCGATCACCGGGCCCGTGCTGATACCGATGCGGCAAAGCCACTGGTTCGGGTGCGAGGCGTTCCGGCGGTAGAGATAGCGGCGCATGCGCAGCGCCACCTTGGCGATGTTGGCGGCGTGGTCCTCGGTCACCTCCGGCAGGCCGGAGACGCACATGTAGGCGTCGCCGATGGTCTTGATCCGCTCGCAGTTATAGAGCTCGACGATGCGGTCGAAGGCCGAGAAGATGTCGTTCAGCTCGCCAATCAGCGCCGCCGGATCGCGCGAGACGGCCATCTCGGTGAAGTCCTTGAAGTCGAGCAACAGCACGGTGGCGGAATCGAAGCGCTGTGGCGTGGTCGCGCCAAAGTCCTTCATCTCCTCGTAGACGACGCGCGGCATGATGTTGAGCAGCAGTTTCTCGACCCGCTCCTTCTCCTTCTGCAGGTCGCGGTTGGTCTTCTCCATCATGCGCGAATAGGAATCGAGCATGTATTCGGTCTCGCGCAGCTTGGAGATGTTCTCCACCTGCGCGACCAGCACCGGCGGGCCGTCGGCGAGCGCGTGGCGCGTCACCTGCACCTTGAGGGACAGCGTGCGCGGACCGGCCTTGCGCTCGCACTCGAAGGCGAGCCGGCCGCGCTCCTCCAGCCGCTGCCGGGCGGCGGCCAGCTCGAGACCGGCGATGCGCCCGTCCTTGGGGTCGGCCAGCCGGCGGTCCAGCAGGCTCGCCTCCCCGTTCTCTTCGGCGTCGTCTTCCGCCAATGGGTCCGGCTCCGCCGGCGCGAACCATTGGAAGAAGCGGGCGTTCTCGAAGCGGACGGCCCAGGTTTCCGGGTCGGCGATGGCGACGCCCATGTCCAGCGACTTCAGCGCGGATTCCAGCCTAGCCAGCCGATCGCCCGCCCCCTGGTCTGCCTGGTGATCTGCCCGGTCATCCGCCCGGTGATCTGCCCGGTGACCTGCCCGGTGACCTGCGGCCGATGCCGCTTTTCCCTTGTGTGCCGCGTCGTTCATGAGGACATCACTCGTTGTGCCGCGTCACGATGAAGCGCTCGCGGCCGAGAATCGCGCCGTAGACCTCCTCGACGTCGGCGGGCTCGAGCCCATGCTCCTCCAGGGTGTCGCGCAGCAGGGCGGCCATTTCGAGGACTTCGGAGCGCGCGATGTTGAGGTGCGCATGGCTGCGCTGAAGCTGTTCGTCGGTGTAGGAGGCGGGACCGCCCATGACCGAGGAGATAAACTTCGTCTGATGGTCGATCAGCCGGCGCATGTCGGTGTGTTCGAAGTACGACGCGAGGCGCGGGCTGTCGAGCATTCGGTCGTAGAAGTCGGAGATGACGCGGCGGACCTGCGTGAAGCCGCCGCACCGCTGGAAGACTGTCTGGCTCATTGTTGATCTTGTGGCTCATGGGTCCGCCCGGCCGTGAGGGCCGAAGCCGGTTTTGAGTATAAGTTACAACAATCGATAATGCGAATATATCTGATGGCGCTTGCCGGCAAGGTTTGACAGGCGCGGCGTTTTCCCCGAAACAGGCAGCCGCTTTGCCTGTGCGACAGCGTGCAACCGGTTCCCCGCCCCATGACCGCGCCCGACACCGCCCGTCCGACCAAGACCCCGCAGCACCCGGAGAGCCGTGCGTCCTCGACGAAGCAGGGCCCGCTGGCCGCTTATCGCGCGCTGGTCAAGGCCGGCAAGGTCAAGCCCGAGCCGGCGCAGGAACTGGCGGCGGAGAAGCTGGAATCGCTGCACCATGCGCTGCAGGACTATACGCCGCCGGCCGCCGGCGAGGGCTTCATGGGCGCCTGGAAGGCGCGCCTCGGGCTGGCCCGGCGCAGCGAGGAGCCGCCACAGGGGCTCTACCTCTACGGGCCCGTGGGCCGCGGCAAGTCGATGCTGATGGACCTGTTCTTCGACAGCGCCCCGGTGCGGGCCAAGCGCCGCGTGCACTTTCATGCCTTCATGGCCGAGGTGCACGACCGGCTGCACGACTGGCGCAGAGAGACCAAGGGCACGAAGGCCGATCCGCTGCCGCAACTGGCCGAAGAGATCGCAGAGGCCTCCTGGCTGATCTGCTTCGACGAGTTCCACGTCGTCAACGTGGCCGATGCCATGATCCTCTCGCGCCTCTTCGAGGCCCTGTTCGAACGGGGCGCGGTGGTGGTGGCGACGTCGAACTGGCCGCCCGCGCGTCTCTACGAAGGCGGGCTGCAGCGCGACCGCTTCCTGCCGTTCATCGACCTGCTGCGCGACCGGCTGGACATCCTCGATCTTGGCGAGGGCACGGACTACCGCATGGCGCGCCTGTCCGAC
>JAWVYK010000265.1:0-3109 GCA_033722755.1 Rhodovibrionaceae bacterium
CTGAATTTGCCCGTTGACGAAGTGACCCACGTCATCACCGGAGGGCAGGTAGCACTTCACCAAAAGGTCATACTGGCCGGAGGTGGAATGGACCTCGGAGACCTGCTCGACGTTCTGCACCAGCTCGTCGGCGACTTCATAGGCCTTGCCGAGCTCGCACTTGATCATGATGAAGATGGTTTGCATTTGCCGGCATCCCTCCAACGCGTCTCGCCCGATCGTAGCGAAAGGGATGGGTTCTGCGAACGAAAGAAAATAGGCCGGCCCGCCAGAGCCGGCGGGCAGCTTACGCAGGTTCTAAAGCAAAATCGGTGGGGCGCAGGTCCCGGCTATCAGGCGCCGGCGGCGGCTTTCACGGGTCGCAAGAGGAAAGCCGGGGTGTCCTCGCCGAAGGGTTTGGTCACCGGACGCCGCGGTGCGTCGTCGTCCTTGTTTTCCGATTTTCCTTTGCCCGAGGCGCCGCGCTTCTTCGAACGGCTTGGCTTGTCGCCCTTCGCGGACTTTCCGTCGGACTTGTTCTTCTTCTGCTCGTTGCTGTTGGCCGCGGCCGGTGCGGATTCCGTCTCGCCGTCGGTTTTGTCGGCTCCGCTTTCCTCGGCCGCGTGCGGCGCGGACTCGCCTTCGGTCTGGGATTTCTTCGAACGCCGCCCGCCGCGCGAACGCGATTTGCTGCGCGGCTTCTCCCTGGCTTGTTCGGCGTTCTCCGGCGAAGCCTCGTCCTTGGCGCTGGCGGTCTCGTCCGCCGCCTCTGCCACGGCCTGTTTCGGGATCGCGCGGCCAATAAGCTTTTCGATGGCTTGCACGTGTTTGTCCTCCGCCGGCGTGGCGAGGGTAAAGGCCTTGCCGCTGCGCCCGGCGCGGCCCGTGCGGCCGATGCGGTGGATGTAGTCCTCGGAGTTGATCGGGACGTCGAAGTTGAAGACGTGGCTTACTTCGGGAATGTCCAGACCGCGCGCGGCTACATCGGAGCAGACCAGGAAGGTGATCTCTCCCTTGCGAAAGCGCTCCAGCGTCTCCGTGCGCACCGCCTGCACCATGTCGCCGTGCAGCGCTTCGGCGTTGTAGCCGTGGCGCGCCATCGACTTGTACAGCGTGTCGACATCGCGCTTGCGGTTGCAGAAGATGATGGCGCTCTTGACGTCCTCCTGCCGAATGATGTCTCGCAGGGTCTGGCGCTTCTCCCGCTGGCCTGTCTTCACCAGCGCTTGCGCCACCGTCACCGCGGCCGAGGTCGGCGGCGTCACGGAGATTTCCTTGGGATTCATCAGGAAGCGGTCGGCCAGCCTGCGAATTTCCTTCGGCATGGTGGCCGAGAAGAACAGCGTCTGACGGATCGCCGGCAATTTGGAGACGATCTTCTCGACGTCGGGAATAAAGCCCATGTCGAGCATGCGGTCGGCTTCGTCGATCACCAGGATCTTGACGTCGGCCAGCAGAATCTTGCCGCGCTCGAAAAGGTCGAGCAGTCGTCCCGGCGTGGCGATCAGCACGTCGACGCCGCGGTCCAGCGCCTTTTCCTGATCGGCAAAGGATTCGCCGCCGATCAGACGCGCCATGGACAGCTTGTTGTAGCGTCCGTACTTCTCGAAGCTCTCGGCGACCTGAGCGGCAAGTTCGCGCGTCGGCTCGAGGATGAGCGAGCGCGGCATCCGGGCCTTCGGCCGTCCCTGCGCGAGGATTTCGATCATCGGCAGGGTGAAGCCCGCGGTCTTGCCGGTGCCGGTCTGGGCGCAGCCCAGCACGTCACGGTTCATCAGGATGTAGGGGATGGCTTTTTCTTGGATCGGGGTCGGCTCGGTATAGCCGGCCTCGTTGACGGCCTTCAGCAGAGTGTCGCTTAGGCCAAGATCGTTAAAACTCATGGACCTCGTTTCGGTCGAAATTCAAAACAAACCCTAAGGGGCTGATGCTCATTTGGTTGGCGCATCTTATGAAGTCAAGGTCGCCTGTCAATTGAAACCATTGTGTCAAAAGACGAAATCGTCACAATGACTACCCTGTTGAAATAATATGCGCTGATGGTCGCAATTCGCGGCCTGTTTATTGCGAACACGAAGGTGAGAGGCGGCCTCATGGCCACGAAACTGGATGCAGAAAATTCGCTTCTGCTGGTCGTCGACATGCAGGAGCGTCTGGTGCCGGCCATTGACGGGCGCGATTCGCTGGTGGCCGCCGTGGGCACGTTGCTGCAGGCGGCCCAGAGACTGTCCTTGCCCGTGCTTGCGACCGAGCAGAATCCGGAGGGCCTGGGCGGCGTTGTTGCCGAGCTCTCCGAGGCGATTCCTTCCGAGGCGCGCGTGACGAAAATGACGTTCGACGCCGCCGGCGAGTCTTCGCTGCTCGCCCGGCTGGATTCCTCCGGCCGCACGCAAATCGTGCTGTGCGGGGCCGAGGCGCATGTTTGCGTTCTGCAGACGGCGCTGGGCCTGAAAGCGGCGGGCTACGACGTCTTTGCGGTCGCCGACGCCATCGGATCGCGCGATCCCGCCAACCGCCAGGCGGCGCTGGCGCGTCTGGGACAGGCCGGTATCGTAACGGTGACGACCGAGATGGTGGTCTTCGAATGGCTGGGGCGGAGCGACCGGCCGGAGTTCAAGGAGCTTCTGGCGCTCATCAAATAGAAAGCGGACCTCCATGACCCGAAACGCTGTCCCGCTGGCGCTGTTGCCGGGCCTCGTCAACGACGAGGCGCTTTGGAGTCATCAGTTGACCGCGCTTGCCGACCTTGCCGAATGCCGGGTCGCCGACCTGACGCAGGACGACAATGTGGGCGACATGGCCGCGCGCGTGCTCGCGATGATGCCGGAGCGTTTCGCGCTGGCCGGATTGTCGATGGGCGGCTACGTCGCCTTCGAGATCATGCGCCAGGCGCCGGAGCGGGTGGAGCGGATGGCGCTGTTGGACACCAAGGCCCGGCCCGACACCGAGGAGCAGACTGCGCGCCGGAGAGGGCTGATCGAGCTGGCCCAGAAGGGCGACTTCAAAGGCGTGACCGCGCGTCTGCTGCCGCAGTTCGTGCACCCGGACCATGCGGCCGATCCGGCCATCGCAGACGCGGTGATGCAGATGGCCAAGCGGGTCGGCCGCGATGCCTTCCTGCGGCAGCAGA
>JAWVYK010000266.1:0-3109 GCA_033722755.1 Rhodovibrionaceae bacterium
GTGCATCCGGATATACCGGTGCTCGTGTTTCCCCGCATGGCGGGGCCGGCCTACCGGGTTTACGCGGAGAGTTGCGGGGCGGACGGGCTGTCGCTGGACAGCAATGTTCCGCTGGACTGGGCGGCGCGGGAATTGCAGGACAAGACAGTGCTCCAGGGAAACCTGGATCCGGCCCTTCTGGTGGCCGGGGGAGCGGCGTTGGATGCCGGCGTCGAGCGAATCCTTTCAGCCTTGGGCGGCGGCCCGCATATCTTCAATCTGGGTCACGGCGTGGTTCCGCAAACGCCGCCGGACCATGTGGCGCGGCTGGTCGCGCGGGTGCGCGGGGAAAGCCCCTGAGCGCGCGGGCGGCTGGACGCGCGGGCCGCTGGAGCTAGATCGGTGTCATGACCAAGACAGCCGTCGTTCTTTTCAACCTCGGCGGGCCGGATACGCCCGAAGCGGTGCAACCCTTCCTCTTCAACCTGTTCAATGATCCGGCGATCATTGCTGCGCCGGGCCCGGTTCGCTGGGCGCTCGCCAAGTTCATCTCCGGCAGGCGCGCGCCCATTGCCCGCGAGATTTACGAAAACCTGGGCGGCGGCTCCCCGCTGCTGGCCAACACCCGCGCACAGGCCGACGCGCTCGAGAAGGTCCTGAACGCCGGCGGGGCATTGGGCGAAGCGAAGGTGTTCATCGCCATGCGCTACTGGCACCCGATGAGCCGGGAGACGGCGAGCGAGGTTGCCGCCTGGGCTCCGGACAGGGTGATCCTGCTGCCGCTCTACCCGCAGTTTTCGACCACGACCTCGGGGTCGTCGATCGGGGCTTGGCGCAAGGCGGCGCGGGAAGCGGGGCTAGGCGCCGAGACCCAGGCCGTGTGCTGCTATCCGACGCAGCAGGGCTTCGTGGAAGAAGTTGCCCGCCTGACGCGCGAAGCACTTTCCGAGGCCAGGGAAGCGGGCCGGCCACGCGTGCTGTTCTCGGCCCACGGCCTGCCCAAGAAGATCGTCGACAAGGGCGATCCCTATCAGTGGCAGGTGGAGCGAAGCACCGAAGCGGTCGTCGCCGCGCTGGACGAGCCGGAACTGGACTGGCTTGTCTGCTATCAGAGCCGCGTTGGCCCGCTGGAGTGGATCGGGCCCGATACCGAGGCGGAAATCGTGCGCGCGGCCGAAGACGGCGTGGCGATCGTGGTCGTGCCCATCGCCTTCGTCTCCGAGCACAGCGAAACGCTGGTGGAGCTGGATATCGAATACGGGGCGCTTGCGGAAAAGCACGGCGCACCCGGCTATTTCCGCGTGCCGACCGTGGATGCGGGCAAGGCGTTCGTCGAGGGATTGGCGCAGGTGGTGCAGGCGACTGCGGCCTCCGAACGGCGGATTTGCTCTCTTGATGGCGGGCGAATCTGTCCCTACGAATGGGCGCGCTGTCCGCAAGCGGCGGCCAATGAGGCAGACGAGGCTATCCGTGCGAAGGGGGCGGGATGATCGGGTTTCTCGGCGAGGCCTATCTCTGGGTCAAGGCGCTGCACGCGATTTCGGTCATCGCCTGGATGGCGGGGCTGCTCTACCTGCCGCGGCTTTTCGTCTATCACTGCGAGGCGGAGGCGGGCTCCGACAAGTCGGAGACCTTCAAGGTAATGGAACGCCGCCTGCTGCGCGCCATCATGAACCCGGCGATGATCGCCACCTGGGTCTTCGGCCTCATGCTCTTCGTGCATCTGGGGGCCTGGGAGTTCGGGTGGATGCACGGCAAGCTGGCGCTGATCGCCGGGCTGACCGTCGTCCATCACATGCTGGCGAAGGACCGCAAGGCCTTTGCCGCAGACGAGAACACGAAATCTTCACGCTATTACCGGATATTGAACGAGGCGCCGACGTTGATGATGATCGGCGCGGTCATCCTGGTGATCGTCAAGCCGTTCTGAGACGGGACGCGCCGAGACGAGCGAAGCTGCGGGAATACAACGGCTATTCTTGACTTGAATCCGCCATTCGACTACTTCTTGGAGTGCAAACCGCACAAGGCCGCGATCTGTCGGCCGGAACCCTCTAAAGAATAACCAGCGATCGACAGGGGCAGAGGACCGATTCCGCACGCAATTCCGTCGGAACTGCGCCCGTGAAAAAACCGCCGGAGCCGCGGCGCACATGCCCTCAGGAGTTCGATCCTGGCCAGCCGCGCCAGCCCACCCGGATCACGCATAGACACCCGAAGCCAGCGCCCGATCCGGTCCTACCCACAGCCATTCAGCCGCAAGCGCGACCCATTCCCAAGACATGAACCTGCAAGAACTCAAAGCCAAATCTCCTCAGGACCTCCTGGCTTTCGCCGAGGAGCTGGACATCGAGAACGCGAGCAACCTGCGAAAGCAGGACATGATGTTCGCCATTCTCAAGCAGCTGGCCGAAAACGATGTGGCGATCTACGGCTCGGGCGTTCTGGAGGTGCTGCAGGACGGCTTCGGCTTCCTGCGCTCGCCGGAGGCGAACTACCTGCCGGGCCCGGACGACATCTACGTCTCGCCCAGCCAGGTCCGGCGCTTCGGACTGCGCACGGGCGACACGGTCGAAGGGCAGATCCGCTCGCCCAAGGACGGCGAGCGCTATTTCGCGCTGCTCAAGGTCAACACGATCAACTTCGATCCGCCGGAAGCCACGCGCCACCGCATCAACTTCGACAACCTGACGCCGCTTTATCCGGACGACAAGATCGAGCTGGAAGTCGACGAGCCGACACAGAAGGACATGACCAGCCGGGTCATTGACCTGACGGCGCCGCTGGGCAAGGGCCAACGCGCGCTGATCGTGGCGCCGCCGCGCACCGGCAAAACCATGATCCTGCAGAACTTGGCGCGCTCGATCGCCGCCAACCATCCGGATATCTACCTGCTGGTGCTGCTGATCGACGAGCGCCGGGAGGAGGTCACCGACATGGACCGCACGGTGGCCGGCGTGGTCGTCTCCTCGACCTTCGACGAGCCGGCCCAGCGCCACGTCGCGGTGACCGAGATGGTGCTGCAGAAGGCCAAGCGCCTGGTCGAGGGCGGCAAGGACGTCGTCGTGCTGCTGGATTCGATCACCCGCCTGGCGCGCGCCTACAACACCACCGTGCCGTCCAGCGGCAA
>JAWVYK010000267.1:0-3081 GCA_033722755.1 Rhodovibrionaceae bacterium
CACCTCCACCGGGCCCGTGCTCAGCCGCCAGATTGCGACGCCGACGACAATGACGAACAGGCCGACGACGGCGGCCAGGACTTCGAGGAAGATGCGCGCCGATCTGCGGATCATGCCTGCACCCGCCACGCGCGCTTGACCGGCTCGGCGGCCTTGCCCAGTGTTGCCTGGAAGCGGTTAGCATACATGCAGAAGATCATCTTTCCTCCGACCTCCGACCGGCTACCGCCGGCAGCCGATGACGAGCGCGCAAAGCTCGGCTTCGAGGCCTTCAACGAACGCATAGGCCGCTTGGACGACGAGTCGCTCGCGGCGTTTCTCACCGACGCCCAGGAAGAGCCGGCCGTCCGCCGGCTGTTGGAAGCCACCTTCGGCGGCAGTCCGTTCCTTGGCAACTGCATTGCCGCCCAGTGTCAGGTCTTTGCCAAAATCCTGCAATGCGGTCCTGAATCGGTGGTAAGCGATATCACCGACAGGCTCAAGGCCGACACCGCCGGCGCGGAAGACGAAGCCGCCGCAATGCGAATACTGCGCCAGGCGCGCAGCTCCGTGGCCATGGCGGTAGGCCTGGCCGATATCGCCGACGTCTGGTCGCTGGAAGATGTCGTGGGCGCGCTGAGCGCCTTTGCCGACGCCGCCATCGGCGCGGCGCTCTCGTTCTTACTGAAGCGGGCGGCTGAGCGTGGGGAGCTCGAGCTCGCCGATACCGAGGCGCCGGAGAAGGACTGCGGCCTTACCATCCTTGGCATGGGCAAGCTCGGCGCCAAGGAGCTCAACTATTCCTCCGACGTCGATCTGATCGTCATCTACGATCCGGACAAGGCCAAATACCTGCACGACCGCGGGCCGCAGGAAGGCTATAGCCGAATGACGCGTGCGCTTATCCGCCTGCTCGAAGAGCGCACGCGCGACGGCTATGTGTTCCGCATGGATTTGCGCCTCCGGCCCGATCCGAGCGCGATGCCGCTGGCGATCTCCTTCCGGGCGGCCGAGACCTACTACGAGAGCCTGGGGCAGAACTGGGAGCGCGCGGCCATGATCAAGGCCCGGCCGGTGGCTGGCGACGTCGCTTTGGGCCGGGAATTTCTCGATGTTCTTCGTCCCTTCGTGTGGCGCAAGCATCTGGATTTCTGGGCCATCCAGGACGTCCATTCCATCAAGCGGCAGATCTATGCGCACAAGGGCGGCGCCGATATCGATGTCGAAGGCCACAACATCAAGCTCGGCCGCGGCGGTATCCGGGAGATCGAGTTCTTCGTCCAGACGCAGCAATTGATCTGGGGCGGACGCGACGCCAGCCTGCGCACCCCGCGCACGATTGAAGCGCTGGAGGCGCTGGCCGCCAGCGGACACATCGAAAAAGAGACCGCGGACGACCTCTCAAAGTGCTACCGCTTCCTGCGGCGACTGGAACACCGGCTGCAGATGGTGGCCGACAAGCAAACCCAGAACATTCCGGAAAACGGGGAGGAACTGGCGGAGCTTGCCGCCTTCCTCGGACACGCGGACAGCGAAGCGTTTCGCGAAGCCCTGCTCGAGGCTCTGCGCACGGTGGAGGACCACTACGCCGACCTGTTCGAGGAGGAAACCTCGCTTTCCGGTCCGGGCAACCTCGTGTTCACCGGTGGCGAGCCCGACCCGGATACCCTGGAGACGCTCCGAAGCATGGGGTTCTCCAACCCGGAGAAGGTCTTCAATCTGGTGCGGGTATGGCACCACGGCCGATACCGCGCGACGCGCAGCCGGCGCAGTCGGGAAATCCTGACCGAGCTGATGCCGACGCTCCTGCAGGAGCTCGCAGGCACGGCCGACCCCGACATGGCGTTGGCCAAGTTCGACGAATTCCTCGAAAGACTGCCTGCCGGGGTGCAGCTTTTCTCCATGCTCTACTCCAACCCCATGCTGCTCGACCTGCTGGCCGAGATGATGGGCGATGCGCCCAGGCTTGCCGAACACCTCAGCCGCAACGCCGGATTGTTGGAGGCCGTCCTGGAACCCGGGTTCTTCGACGAGATTCCCGACCTCGAGGCCTTGCGGGAGGACCTGGACGAAACTCTTCGCATGGCGCGCGATTTCCAGGACGTGCTGGACATCAGCCGGCGCTGGGTGAACGACCGAAAATTTCAGGCCGGCGTCCACCTTTTGCGCCATCCCGAGGACGTCGACCAAGTGGGCCGGGGCCTGGCCGATATCGCCGAGGCTTCACTGCGCGCGCTCTGGCAGCCGGTGACGGAGGAACTGGCGCGGCGCCACGGCCATCTGCCGCCGCCTGGCATGGCGGTGCTGGGCCTGGGCAAGCTCGGTGGACGGGAAATGACCGTATCCTCCGATCTCGACCTCATATTCGTCTACGAGGTGCCGGAGGGCGTGGAGGAATCGGACGGCGAGAAACCGCTTGCCGTCAGCCAGTATTACGGACGCCTGGCGCAGCGCTACATCACGGCGCTGACCTCGCTGACCGGCGAGGGACAGCTTTACGAAGTCGATATGCGGCTGCGCCCTTCCGGCAATGCGGGTCCACTGGCCGTCAGTCTGGAGCGGTTTCGCAGTTATCAGGCCTCCGAAGCCTGGACTTGGGAGCACATGGCACTGACGCGTGCGCGCGTCATCTTGGGCGATGATGACTTGGCGGGGCGCATCGACGACGCCGTGAGCGAAAGCCTGACCGCCGAACGCGATCCGGAAAAGCTGCTGGCCAGCGTGGCCGACATGCGGCGGCGGATCGAGGACCAGCACAAGGCCAAGAGCATCTGGAAGGTCAAGTATCTGCGCGGCGGGCTGGTCGACCTGGAATTCCTGTCTCAGTACTGGCAGCTGCGTCACGCCCACGAGCATCCGCAAGTTCTGGCGCGAAACACTCAGGACGCCTTCCACCGGTTGGCCGAGGCCGGCGTGATCGAACGGGACACCGCAGAGTTGCTGATCGACGCGACCCGTCTGATGCGGCGCATACAGGGTCTGCTGCGGCTGACGGTCGGCAGCGACTTCGACGAGGACAGCGCCTCCGACGGCATCAAGCAGACGCTGGCGCGCGCCGGCAAGCCGCAAAAGCCGGAGGACGAGGATGTCGACTTCGACACC
>JAWVYK010000268.1:0-3021 GCA_033722755.1 Rhodovibrionaceae bacterium
CCGGGCCGGCGGCGTCGGCTTGGTCGCGCAGAGCGCCTTCCTCGCGCTCGCTGTCGGGGCCCATGGCCGCGCGCTTGCCGCCGGCCGAGGGGTCCTTGCGGTTGCGCCGGGCTCGGGTATTGCGTTGCGCTCGGGAATCGCTCACAGCGCGCACACCTCCCCGCAAAGATCGCCTGTCAGCGATCCGGGCACCGGCGCAAAAGTGTTAAGGCTCTGTGACAATTGACTGCTTCTCCAATATGCGGTGCTGCTCTGGCGGCGCCGGGCGGATGTCCACGGAATCTGTGGATAACCTTGTGAACATCTCCGTCCGGGCTTTCCCGACCTCTCTCGAATCAATGGGTTTGGCGCCTTGCTTAAAAAATAGGCAATCTCCGCAACCCTTTGATTCTAATTGATTTTAAAAAATAACTGGGCAACATTTTCTTCACATTTGTTAGTTTGGGCTTGACTCCGCCTCAGACAAGCTGTCTCGCAGCGCGATGTGTAAAACTTCCCCATTCAACCTGCTCAAACGCCTCTAGGGATTCCAGGGACTTGCACGCCGCAGCTTTATGAATGTTTGAATTAATCCGCCCTAAGGGCGTTTCCTCGTGATCTCGATGCCGATCCCGGCCGCCTCGGCATAGCGGTCTGGCTTCTCCACCCGCACCCGGGCCGATACGGCGCGCGCATCCTCGAGGCAAATGTCGGCGACGCGCTCGGCCAGGGTTTCCAGGAGCTTGACCGGCGGGCCCTCGCACAATGAGCGAATGCGCGCGACGAGGCCCGAATAATCCATCGTGCGTGCGATGTCCTCGTTGAGCGGCCGCTCGGGCCTGACCTCGATATCCACGTTGAACCGCAAGCGTTGCGGCGCCTGGCGTTCCGGGTCCCCCCAGCCGATGCGGCACTCGAGCTCGAGGTCGCGGAGCAGGATGCGCTGCTGCGTCGTCTTGCTGTCGCTCGCGGGTGCAACGGCCGGTGGGCGCGCTTGCTTGTGGCTCATCCCAGGTCCTCCGCCGAGTGCACCCGCCAGGCCAGGTGCTGGCCGCCGTCCATGGCGATCATCTGGCCGGTGACCGAGGTGGCCTGGACCAGAAAGCGCAGGGCGCGCACGATCTCCTCTGCGTTGGCGCCGCGTCCGAGTGGCATCCGGGCCGACTGCCGGTCGAACTGCTCCTGGCTCTGCTTGGCCGAGGGCAGGGTGAAGCCCGGGCCGATGCCGTTCACGCGGATGCGCGGCGCGAGATCGAGCGCCATCGTGCGGGTGAGCGTCCAAAGGCCGCTCTTCGCCACGGTGTAGCTGGTGAAATAGGGTGTCGGCTTCCAGACCCGTTCGTCCAGCATATTGACGATCAGCCCGGCCCGGTCGTCCGGCAGGGCCCGCGCGAAGGCCTGCGCGAGAACGAAGGGCGCACGCAGGTTGATCTCCATGTGGCGGTCCCAGGACTGCCGCGTTGCGCTGAGCGAGCGGTCCATCTCGAAAACCGAGGCGCTGTTCACCAGAAGCCCCAGCGGACCAATCGCCTCGGCGGCCTTCGGAACGAGCGCCTGCACATCGTCCTCGCGGGCGAGCTCGGCGCTCATCGTCACGGCGGAAACGCCTTGCTGGCGCGCCAGTGCGGCCACCTCTTCGGCCTCGGCTTCGGATGTGTTGTAGTGAACGGCCAGATTCCAGCCGTCCTCCGCCAGCGCCAGCGCCATGGCCCGGCCAAGGCGCTTGCCGGCGCCGGTTACCAGCGCGGCGCGCGGATACTCCCGCCAGTCGAAGGGGTGCGCGTCGATGGTCATGCCGTCGGCGAGCATGGCCAAGCCGAAGCCCGCAGGCAAGCGGTGTTCAGCCGTCCTCCGGCTTCGGCTTCAGCTTAAGCGCGGCGGAGTTGATGCAGTAGCGCAGGCCCGTCGGCTTGGGCCCGTCGGGAAAGACATGGCCCTGATGAGCGCCGCAGTTGGCGCAGTGCACCTCGGTGCGCCGCATGAAAAGCTTGCGGTCCTCTCTGGTGCCCACGGCCGCCTCGTCGATGGGCTGCCAGAACGAGGGCCAGCCCGAGCGGCTGTCGTATTTGTGCTCGGAGGAAAAGAGCGGCTCGCCGCAGACCACGCAGAGATAGGTGCCGGGCGTCTTGGCGTTGTGGTAGGCGCCCGTGAACGCGGGCTCCGTCGCCTCGTTCTGGGTCACTTCGAACTGCAGGGGGTCGAGCTTCTGCAGCTGGTCAGGGCTCGGCTTGCTTTTGATCTCGCTCATTGGCTTTCTCCGTGTGGCTCGCCGCGCTCGGGCTCGTCCTCGGCCGTCACGCCGAGGCCCAGCACCGTGCGGTTGGCGTAGGCGTAATAGGCGGCGATCTGATTGATCTCCAGAATCTCGCCATCGTCGTAGCCGGCCGCCCGCAGCGTCTCGACATCGGCCTCGACGATTTCCGCCGGGGCCAGGGTGAGCTTGCGCGCGTAGGCGAAGGCGGCGGCCTGCTTGTCTTCGAGGGCCTCGGCCGGGCGGTCGGACTCGATGGCGTGGATCACCTCTTCGGCGCGCGCCTCGTCGTCCAGTGCGGCGCGCAGATTGCTTGCGTGATGGTGCACGCAGTAGCCGCAGCCGTTGAGCGCGCTCACGTAGGTGCCCAGCGCCTCGCGGAACCAGAGCGGCAGAGCCAGATCGGAATGACGCAGGATGCCGCGGTAAAGCGACATGTGCCCCTGCAAAGTAGCGGGCCGCAGGGAATGCACGGCGTAGACGTTCACCGTGCGGCCCTGCTCGTCCAGGATGCTGCCGTACAGCTTGGCCATACGGCCCTCCGCCTGCTCCGGCGGGACGATGTGGATGAAGCTGCGCGCCATGGCCTTCGATCCTCCTGTTCTTGCATCGCGGCCGCGAACCCTGGGCGCCGGCCCCCGATCGGTCCTGGACGCGTCTCCGCCTAGGTGTAGCCCGTTGCGGCGGGCTTGCGCGACCTTTTCGCCGTGCAGGTGTCGCACCATGGCCCGCGAACGGGCGCGGCAAGGCGACTATAATCTGGTCGGACGTCGGACCCGATCAAGCCCGGC
>JAWVYK010000269.1:0-2923 GCA_033722755.1 Rhodovibrionaceae bacterium
CGCGACAACAACGTCGATCAGGCCTTGCGCGCGCTGAAGAAGAAGATGCAGCGCGAGGGCGTTTTCCGGGAGATGAAGCTGCGACGGCACTATGAGAAGCCATCGGAGAAGCGCGCACGCGAGAAGGCGGAGGCCGTGCGCCGCCATCGCAAGCTGCTGCGCAAGCGCATGGAGCGCGAAGGCTTCTAGCCGCCGGGTTCGGGCGCGCGCGCAGCCGTCGCGCCGACCGGCATGAAATTCCGCATGAATTTGCGAGCAAGGGCCGTGGGCGAACCGCCCGCGGCCCTTTGCGCTGTACGCTTGCCGGCGGCCAGCGCGGCGGCGCCCGCCGGCGGTTCGGTCATCGCGACGAGAGGGCCGTTGATCTCGCCATAGAGTTTCGCGCGCATGGCTTCCGCGAAGGATTCGAAATCGGGAGCCGTCAGCATGAACGCGCCGCGCCCGCCCACCACGCCGGCGCGGTAGTAGCGGTCGAGGGAGGGCTCCTCGTTCATGATTGCAAGGCCATTGATGGTAATCCCGAGCTTGGTCACCTCGGCGCGCACCAAAGCGGGAGAGCGCCCTTGATTGGCACGGCCGTCGCCCGAGACGTCGATGGTGCGCTGGCGCCCGGAATAGGGGCTGGCGAGGATCAGGCCTGCGCAATATGCGAGCGCGTTGCCAATGGCCGTGGGACCGCTTTCGATGGTTCGCGGTGCCCTTTCGATGGCCCGTGCCAGCCTTTCGGCCGATAACGGGTCGGCCACGCGCGTCCAGGGCACGACCTGGCGCTGCGCGTGCGTTCCCGCCCACTGGACGAGCGTAACGGCCACCCCGCCCAGTGGCCGCGATTTCGCGATGGCCGCGAGAACGCGCGGATCCCGGAAGGCATCCGCGATCCCCTGCATTTGCAGGGTATACTCCTGGAAATCGACGCTGGAAGACGTGTCCACGGCCAGTACGAGCTCGAGCGCGACCGCCTCGTATCCGCCCTGCTGCGCCTGTGCCCGATGCGTCCCGGACAGGCCCGACGCCAGCGCCAGGACTGCAATCGTCAGCGCCCCCATCAAGAGACAACGCGTAGGCAAGCGTCTTTCCGCCATCATCATCGCAGTCTACCCGCCGACGCCGCAGAAATCCCGCCCGAGGAGTCCGCGCCCGCAAGGGCCGCGCTGCCGGCCGTCGATCCACGGCGCCGTCGGCCTTGCGCCGCCTGCAAGGCAGACGTGTTTCGATATGGTTGAGAACGGAGCTTCGTGATTTATTTTGCTTAACTGTGAGAAGTCACTGCTTTCTCGGGAGACAGACGTGGCGCAGAGCGCGTTTACGAAAGGGTTTATGATAAGCGGCGTGGATTTGACCGAGAGCGATCTGGACGCGCTCTCGTCCCTGGAAGCCAATGCAATCCCCGTGGGCAAAGGGCAAAGCATCCTAGACGAAGGTGCCAAGACCGACCTGTGCGGCGTGTTGATCGAAGGTTGGATGCTGCGTCAGAGGACGCTGCCGGACGGACGCCGCCAGATCGTCGACGTGCTGCCCGCCGGTTCCCTGTTCGCGATGAATGCACTCGGCGTGAGGCTGTCCGATGAATCCCTGGTGATGCTGACGCCGGGCAGGATTTCCTGGTTCAGCCAGGACGAATTGAGGCGTTTGCTGGGATCCAATCCGCGCGCTCTGGCCGCCATGCTTTGGGCCGAGGCGAGGGAGGCGGCGATCATGAGCGAGCGCATCCTCACCCTCGGCCAGCGCAGCGCCATCGAACGGATGGCCCATTACTTTATCGAAATCGGCCGCCGGCTGCGCGCCCGGGGCCTGGACGACGCGGACCACTTTCGCCTGCCCCTGACGCAGGAGTTGCTGGGCGACCTTCTGGGCATGACCTCGGTGCACGTAAACCGGACGCTCAAGCGCCTGGAAAAAGAAGGCCACATTGCCCGCAGAGGCGACGAGATTGCACTCAAGCTGTCGCCAAAGCTCTACCGACTGGCCGGATTCCAACCACACTATCTGCATGAGGGGGACGCTGTGCGGCAAGGCGGGAAGCCGCCCAAGCCTGAAACGACGATGGGCGGATCGCCCCCCGGGATACGGGAGACGTCGAGGCGCGCCAGAACAGCCATATAGGCCGGGTCCCCGGAACTTGCGGTGGCCCCCGCCTCCTGTGCGCGGGCGCCTACATCTGCTCCAGCGCCTTGACGATGCCCTCGCACATCTTCTTCGCATCGCCGAAGAGCATCATGGTGTTGTCCTTATAGAACAACGAGTTGTCGATACCGGCATAGCCCGGCGAGAGCGAGCGCTTGACGAAGAGCACGGTCTTGGCCTTGGCCACGTCCAGCACCGGCATGCCGTAGATCGGCGACTGCGGGTCGTCCTGCGCGGCCGGATTGGTAATATCGTTGGCGCCGATGACGAAGACCGCATCGGTGGACTGGAAGTCGCGGTTGATCTCCTCCATCTCGAAGACCTCGTCATAGGGCACGCTGGCCTCGGCCAACAGCACGTTCATATGCCCTGGCATGCGCCCGGCGACCGGGTGGATGGCGTAGCGCACCTCGACGCCCTGCTTCTTCAGCAGGTCAACCATTTCCCGCAGTGTGTGCTGCGCCTGCGCCACCGCCATGCCGTAGCCCGGTACGATGATGACCGAAGACGCATTGCCCATGATGTAGGCGGCGTCTTCCGCGGAACCGGAATTGACCGACTTGTCGCCGGCGTCCTGCCCCGCCGCGCCTTCCGATTCGCCGCCGAAGCCGCCCAGGATCACGTTGACGATGGAGCGGTTCATCCCCTTGCACATGATGTAGCTGAGGATTGCGCCCGACGAGCCGACCAACGCGCCGGTGATGATCAGCAGGTTGTTTTCCAGCGTGAAGCCGATGCCCGCGGCCGCCCAGCCCGAATAGGAGTTGAGCATCGAGATCACCACCGGCATGTCCGCGCC
>JAWVYK010000270.1:0-2883 GCA_033722755.1 Rhodovibrionaceae bacterium
CAGGTTCGGAAAACCCTTGACCGCCGTTCCTGAAGAATGCTGATAGGTCAAGCTCTTGGCCCGGTGGCAGAGTGGTTATGCAGAGGACTGCAAATCCTCGTACGTCGGTTCGATTCCGGCCCGGGCCTCCATTCACTTTGGTTTAGCGCTGACCGCTAAGTGCGCTATCGAATTGCCCGTTCTCAGGAACGCGGACAGAGCGTTCCAATAAATTCGACAACATAAATTCGACTCGTAGACTGATGCCCGTGCTGAATCCCGTCTCTTCCGAGGCAATAATGGCAGCGCGGCACGGCGACGTGATCTTGCGGCTGCGGCTCACACAGGCGCACACCTCCCCCCGGAGACGGTTTTGCGCTGTGAGTGGGGCACACCCGGAGAGCCGGATTTAGCCAACCGCCTCTAGATACCAGGCGCACGAGAGCCGCCTTCGCGCACGAGGCGGCTCTCGTTGCGTGTGAATACCGGGCGACCTGAACGCGCGCTGAAATCCCCGATCGCGTGCAGTTGGCGCGAGCTTTTGAAGTCAGGGTTGACCCTGACGCAGAACACGGCTGTCCAGGTCATCACCGGGCTTGAAAATATCGCGTTTCTCTTATTTAAAGGGAGGTCCAGTCGCGTGCACGCAATGCAGCGCTACAGACGCGGTGTTCACGGCCGGACTGGCGAACTCGTATCAGAAACAGAAATTGCCGATGACAGACAGGCGCAACGCCCCCGAGGCCGTATTACGCGAAATATTGGAGATGATCGATTCCGGCGGTCTGAACGGCCCCGCACGCGGCTGGGTCGTCAAACGAATTCGCGATGCGCTCGCGAATCAACCCGCCAAGATCGGCGAAGATGAAGAGGCGTGAGGCGGCGTACCCGGTGAGCGAGCCGGCCGCCTCATAGGTCAGACGAGAGGACGCTCAGAGTAGCCGGCGCAATCTCGATGGCCTGCAGCGCTTACGCCAGCCAATGGTGCAGACTGTGACTTGGGCCAACATAGCTGAGCGCGGCGAGCACCAGCACGAGCGCACAGATCAGAGCAATCATCGATACCAGAAACTTGCCATCTGCGCCGGTCAGGCTGTGGCGAACCAGTGTTGCGCGAAGTGCAGACATTTCCTAGGTCTCCTCAACGCCTGGTCCCACGTCTTCGTTACCTCTGAATAGTGGTAGACTACCTATTTCCATGCGACATGGGTGTGTTAGCGTTGTGGGAAGGCGGTGGCAGTAGGGCAAACTTGCGACCTGAATGGCCCATGCCGGGGCGGATTTAGGCGATTGGGTCGACGTCGGCGCCTGCGCCCGTTATCCTTTTATGTCACGGACGCTGTGTCGCATTCTTTCGATAGAGAAGGCCGAGCGCAGCGTGGAGAAGGTGGGATCGAACTCGCCCAACATGATTGGAACCCAATGAGGGCGAGATGGAAAACGGACTGATTCAGGCCTGCTTGCCGAAAGACCTGCACCCCGTCAGTCAAACCTTCCTCGAGGCATGGCTGGCTGGCGATATGCCGACTGCCGAGTTCCTGCGCTGGTTCCACATGCCGAATTCCGATTACCTCTCCGTCGCGCAGTGCCTCCTGGCCGCTGTATCCGGCGCCTGACGGCACTGCATTCGCAAGCACGGGTCGCAAGCCGTGCGCCCCCTGTTTACCCAGCTTGCTGCGTGCGCAATGGCGCTTGTGCGTGGAGGCGCAGAAAGGTTTGCAGGCCCTGGGGCCCTTTGCTATAACCCCGCGGCCCGCAAGCCCCGTGCTTGGCCGGCTTGCCGGGATTCCTGATCCGGGGTAGCTCAGCGGTAGAGCAGGCGGCTGTTAACCGCCCGGTCGGGGGTTCGAATCCCTCCCCCGGAGCCATCACGAAAAAAGGTCGGACGTCACGGCGACGCCCGGCCTTTCTTTTTGCATTAACGCAGGCGAGCGGCCCGGTCAGATGCGCGAGTGATCCTCCATGATGGACAACAGCTCCTCGCGCAATGCCTCGTGACGCTTGCGCAGGCGTTCTTCGTCCTGCGGCGAATCCGCCCGTGATTCCGCCTCCCGGAGCCGGTCCTGGACCTCGGTGAACTCATGCGCCTTTTCGTTGAAATCCGAGTGGCTACCCAAGAGCTTGCGGATAGTTTTCTCGAATTCCGGGAAGCGATCGATAAGGTTCTGATGCCAGTCTGACATGGGCCAGGTCTCCCGTTGGTCTGGATCTCTTCCCGCCACGCAATCCAAGAGCACGGCCCCGCAGCGGTTGCACAAAAGCAAACGCCGCCGAACGTCTCCCGGTGTTCGAGCCTATTCGGCGGCCTCTTCCGATTCGCCGCCGCCGCCGCCGTCGTCGCCGCCGCCGCCCTTGTCCTTTGCCAGGACGATGACGGGTTCGACCGCCCGCAGTTCCTCGAGCGGAATATGGCATGCAATCAGATGGCCCGGCGCGTCCTCCAACATCGGCGGATCTTCGGTCTCGCAGATCTTGCCGACCTTA
Organism: Rhodovibrionaceae bacterium; assembly: GCA_033722755.1. Taxonomy (GTDB): domain Bacteria; phylum Pseudomonadota; class Alphaproteobacteria; order Kiloniellales; family Rhodovibrionaceae; genus JAWVYK01. The sequence continues at coordinate 2,464 of JAWVYK010000270.1, forward strand.
CGCGGACAGCGCGTGTGGAATGGACAGCCCTTCGGCGGGTTCATCACCGACGGCAGGTTGCCCTCGAGGATGATGCGCTTCTTTTCCACCGACGTGTCGGCGATCGGCACAGCCGAGAGCAGAGCCTCCGTGTACGGATGGTAGGGCGGGGAGAAGACTTCGTCGGTCGTCCCCTGCTCCACGATGTGGCCGAGATACATGACCACGACGCGGTCCGACAGATAGCGGACCAGGCTGAGGTCATGGCTGATGAACAGCAGTGTCGTGCGGTACGAGCGCTGGATGTCCATCAGCAGGCCGGTGATCGCCGCCTGGACCGACACGTCGAGCGCCGAGACAGGTTCGTCGGCCACCACCATCGCCGGGTTGCCGGCGAACGCGCGGGCAATGCCGACACGCTGCTTCTGGCCGCCGGAGAGC
>JAWVYK010000271.1:0-2881 GCA_033722755.1 Rhodovibrionaceae bacterium
GATCATGGTGATCCAGGGCGGCTACGACGCCCGCGAGATCCTGCTGATGTCCATGGGCCTCGTTGTCTCCGCCATACCGGAGGGCCTGCCTGCGGCGCTCACCGTCACGCTGGCGCTCGGCATGAACCGGATGGCGCGGCGCAACGTGATTATCCGCCGTCTGATCGCCGTCGAGGCGCTGGGGTCGTGCACCTACATCTGCTCTGACAAGACGGGGACGCTGACAGTCAACGAACTTACCGTGCGTCGGGCGGTGCTGCCGGACGGCACGGTCTACACGGTCGGTGGCGAGGGGCTCGATCTGGGCGGCGACATCGAGGGCGGACCGCTGGGCCGCCTGCACGACCTGCTGCTCACGGCGGTCTGCGCCAACGAGGGCCATCTGGCCGAGCACGACGGGCGCATCGTGCACTCCGGCGACATGGTCGACGTGGCGCTGCTGGTCCTGGCCGAGAAGGCCGGTTTCCGCTCCGAACACCTGCAGGAGGAGAATGCCACCGTCGCGCTCATGCCCTACGAGCCGGAGCGCGCCTGGGCGGGCAGCATCAACACCGTGCGCGGCGAGTCACGCCTATTCGTCAAGGGCAGCGGCGAGCGCATCGCCGAGATGTGCGAACGCATGCGCGCGGACGATGGCAGCGAAGCACCTTTCGACGCGGAGGAGATGGAGCAGCTCTCGCTGGCTCTCGCCCGGCAGGGCTACCGCGTGATCGCGCTGGCCTCGGGACCGGCCGAGGGGCTGGAGCAGGTTCCAGAGGCCCCGCAGGCCCTGGTGTTCGAGGGCTTCCTCGGCATGATCGATCCGCTGCGCCCCGAGGCGGCCGAGGCGATCCGGCGCTGCCGCTCCGCCTCCATCGAGGTCGCCATGATCACCGGCGACCACCCGGAGACCGCCCGGCACATCGCGCTCGAGCTGGGCCTCATCGACGCAGAAGCGGAGGTCGTCACCGGCAAGGCCCTGCGCGAGGCGACAGCGCGCGATGCCGCCGACCCGCTGATACGCTCGAGCCACGTCTTCGCGCGCATCGAGCCCGACCAGAAACGCCAGATCGTCGAATCGCTGATTCGCGACGGGCATTTCGTGGCCGTCACCGGCGACGGCGTCAACGACGCGCCGGCCCTGCGTCACGCCAACGCCGGCGTGGCCATGGGCAAGCGCGGCTCCGACGTGGCGCGCGAGACCTCGGATTTGATCATCACCGACGACAACTTCGCCTCCATCTTGGCCGGAGTGGAGGAAGGTCGCGTCGTCTACAACAACATCCGCAAGGTCATCGCCCTGCTGATTTCCACCGGCGCCTCCGCCATCCTGCTGTTCTTCCTCTCGGCGCTGTCGGGGCTGCCGCCGCCACTGACCGCGGTGCAGCTCCTGTGGCTGAACCTGGTGGCCAACGGCGTTCAGGACGTGGCGCTCGGCTTCGAGCCGGCGGAGGGCGACGAGCTCGACCGTCCGCCCCGCCGGCCGGGCGAGCGCATCTTCGAGCGCCGCCTGCTGGAGCACGTGGCGGTCAACGGGATCATCATGGGCGTGGCCGCCTATCTCACCTTCGGCCACTTCCTCGGTCTCGGCGAGGATGTAGAATCCGCGCGCAACCTGACGCTGATGCTGATGGTGCTCTTCGGCAATGTGCACGTCCTCAACACGCGCTCGGAAACGCGCTCGATTTTCGCCATCCCGCTGGCGCGCAATCCCGTCCTGATCAGTTCCGTGATCTTTGCCCAGGCGGTGCACATCGGGGCCATGTATACGCCGGTGCTGAGCGGCGTGCTGGATCTACAGCCGATCGACTTCGATGCCTGGCTGCAGCTCCTGGCGGTTGCCAGCATCCTTATCGTCGCCGACGAACTGCTGAAGCTGCGCCACCGCCGCGCCGGGATATGAGGCGCAAAGCCTGAGGCGATCTCTGCTTCCAGCGCGCAGGCGACGTTTCAGGCGTTCAGTGCAACAGCCGAATTTCAAGGGCTCCCAATACCCTGGCCATGCACTCGCAAGGCCTTGGGTCGCATCCTGCCGGTCCCGCCCAAGTGTTGCACCACTATAGATTCCCGGAATAAATCTTCATGGCTGCTCAAGCCTATTCATACTCATAATTAAAGTGAATGATCGGCGCATATCGACATGGAACGCAGCTTATATTGAACGGAATTCAGCAAAACGGGCGCAATCACACCGAATCAAATCTTTCTTTCGAGTGCCGTTTGTTCGAATTAAACGGAATACAGGCATTTTCTACAATAACTGTAAAATTATTGTCTTATTCTATACTGGTAATGCTTAGGTATTACAGTATAATATTCATGACCTTTTGTCGTAATCAGGACGCATCGACCAGAATCAAGAAAAACAAGGGGCGTTGACGCAAAGGTGGGTTCGCACTCACCGCCTTTCGGGCGGGTGAGGGCCGGAGAGAGCCATGCGAACGCTGCCGATTGGCTGCGCGCTCCTTGCGCTGGGTCTGACTTTGGGATGTTCCACCCTCCGCATTGGGGACGAGGAGGCTGGCACGCTTCGGCCGATACTGAGGCAGATCGCCTTTGCCAACGCACAGGGCTGCGCAGATCCGGCCGCGGCGATCTGCCAATTCGATGTGCGTTTGGTCAACAAGCGCGAGCCGAACGCCTTTCTCGACCGGCATGCCCGGCGCATACGGATCACCACCGGCATGCTGGCCCGCACGCAGAGTCAGGACGAACTCGCCTTCGTCATCGCGCACGAACTGGCGCACGCGGAACTGGGGCACCGCCGCAAATTCTTCGGCGGGCAGCGCGCGCAGGAGGCCGAGGCCGACTGGCGCGCCGCGGAGTTGCTGCACGCCGCCGGTTTCGATCCCGCGGCCGGGATCCGGCTGTTGGCTCGTCTGGGCCACAGTTTCGGTGAACA
>JAWVYK010000272.1:0-2867 GCA_033722755.1 Rhodovibrionaceae bacterium
AGCAGATGCGCCCGGTCCGGCTTCTTGCGCAAGACGCGGTCGCCGCCGACGATCTCGTCGATGAAGCCAGCCAAACCCGTGGCACGCAGCAACGCCTCGCTGGGCGCCTGGGGCTTGTTGGTGCACACGGCCAGGCGCCAGCCGCGCGCCCTCAGTGCCTCCAGGACCTCTTCCACCCCGGCATAGGGCCGACTTTCCACCGCCACGTGCCCACCATAGATATCGAGGAAACGCCGCAGCCAGCGATCTAGGTAGCCACCGACAGGCGCGCCCGTGGCGGCGAAGCCCCGTTCCACGAGCTTGGCGGCGCCGTCGCCCACCATCCGGGTGACTTGACCGGCATCCAGCGGCGGCCTGCCGGCTTCCTCCAGCAGACGGTTCAGCGACCACGCGAGGTCCGGGGCGGTGTCCACCAGCGTCCCGTCCAGGTCCAGCAGCAGCGTATCGTAGCGCCCGGGTTCTGGCACTGCGTTCGCGAATTGGGGGGCGGCCTTCTTCGACGCTTCCGGCATGGGCAACGACTCGCGCTTCGTTGGTGGACGACGGCAAGCAATAGCCGTCATGATTAGCAACAATGGTTGAATTGCAGGCTTTTGGGCCCTGTGGCAAGGTCCAGCGGTCGCACGCCGATGGAAGCGATTCGACCTTGCACGCCTGTGGGGCGGGAGTGGCGGGCCTGTCATAGGGAGTACAGAAGCAGATATGAAGTCGGGCAAGCTTGGCGTGGTGGTGCTGGCCGCCGGGCAGGGAACGCGCATGCGCTCGGCGATGCCCAAGGTGCTGCACGAGGTGGCCGGCCGGCCGATGCTGACCCATGTCCTGATGGTGGCGGAATCGCTTTCGCCGGAGCGCATCGTCGTCGTGGTCGGGCCTGACATGCCCCAGGTCGAAGCTGCTGCGGGCACTCACGCGGTTGTCGTTCAGGAACGCCAACTCGGCACCGGCGATGCGGTCGCTGCGGCGTCCCAGGCGCTTTCCGACATTGCGGCCGAAGGCGGCGACATCCTCGTGCTCTTCGGCGACACGCCCCTGCTGCGCGAGGAGACCCTTGCCGCCTTGTGCGATCGGAGGGCCCGCGAGCCGGAGGCCAGCATCGTCGCCCTGGCGTTTCGTAAAAGCCCGCCGCATGCCTATGGCCGCATTAAGCTGGAACCCGGCGGGGCCATCGCCGCTATCGTGGAGGCGAGCGACGCCTCGCCCGAGGAACAGCAGATCGACCTGTGCAACGCCGGCGTTCTGATCGCCGAGGGCAGGGTGCTGCTCGATCTCGTGGGCCGCCTGTCCAGCGACAATGCGCAGAGCGAATACTATCTGACCGACATCTTCGCCTTGGCGCGCGGGCAGGGTCTGAAGGCGGCCGTGCAGGAAACGCTCGAGGCCGAGGTCGTGGGAGTGAACTCCCGCGCCGAGCTGGCTGTGGCGGAACGCCTTATGCAGGAGCGGCTGCGCCACGACGCAATGATGGCGGGCGTTACCTTCGTCGATCCCGACACGGTGCATCTGGCGATGGACACGCGTTTGGGCCGTGACGTAGTGATCGAGCCGCACGTGGTCTTCGCCGAGGGCGTCGAAATCGGCGACGGCGTGCGCATCAACGCGTTCTCTCACCTCGCAGGCGCCAAGGTGGATGCCGGCGCCCAAGTGGGCCCCTACGCCCGCCTGCGGCCCGGGGCGCGTGTGGGCCCGCGTGCGCGCGTCGGCAATTTTGTCGAGGTAAAGAACGCCTCGCTGGGCGCCGGGGCGAAGGCCAACCATCTGACCTACCTGGGTGATGCCGATGTCGGCGAGGACGCCAATGTCGGCGCCGGGACGATCACCTGCAATTACGACGGCTTCAACAAGCACCGTACGGTGATCGGTGCGGGGGCCTTCATCGGCTCGAACACCGCGCTGGTGGCGCCTGTCAACATAGGCTCCGGCGCCGTCGTCGGCGCTGGCAGCACGCTGACCGAGGACGTCGAAGACGACGCGGTCGCGCTCAGCCGCGCGCCGCAGACCAACCGTTCCGGCGCGGCGGTGCGGCTGCGCGAACGCCTGTCCAAGCTTAAGCAGACTCTGAAGGGCTGACCGTCATGTGCGGAATCATCGGAATCGTCGGCAAGGCCCCCGTGGCGCCACTTCTCATCGATGCTTTGAAGCGCCTGGAGTACCGCGGCTACGATTCCGCCGGCATCGCCACGGTCATCAACGGCGGCATCGACCGGCGGCGCGCCGAAGGCAAGCTGGTGAACCTGAGCAGGCGCGTCGATGAAGAGCCCATCGAGGGCACGATCGGCATCGGGCACACGCGCTGGGCGACGCACGGCCGGCCAAGCGAGGTGAACGCTCATCCGCATGCCGATGCGCGCGTGGCCGTCGTTCACAACGGCATCATCGAGAACTTCGTCGCGTTGCGGCGCGAGCTGGAGGCACAGGGGCACACCTTCGAGACCGAAACCGACACCGAGGTCGTGGTGCACCTGATCAGCCGGGAACTGGCCGCCGGCCGCTCGCCTGAAGAAGCGGTCGCCGCAATCCTGGACCGGCTGGACGGGGCCTTCGCGCTTGCCATCGTCTTCGCCGGGCACAACGAGCTGATGGTGGGTGCGCGCCGCGGCAGTCCGCTGGCCATCGGCTATGGCGACGGCGAGATGTATTTAGGCTCCGACGCCCTGGCGCTGGCGCCGCTGACGGACCGCATCTGCTACCTGGAAGAGGGCGACTGGGCCGTTGTGACCAAGGAAGGTGCCACGGTGCACGATGCCGGCGGCGAGGTCGTCGCGCGCGCCGTCAAGCAGACCGCCGTCTCCGGCGCCATGATCGGCAAGGGCCAGTACCGGCACTTCATGCAGAAGGAGATCTTCGAGCAGCCGGCCGTCATCGGCGAC
>JAWVYK010000273.1:0-2818 GCA_033722755.1 Rhodovibrionaceae bacterium
CCGACGAGGGCGCCTACGTGAGCTATCTGGAGGGCTGCACCGCCCCGCAGCGCGACGAGCACCAGCTGCACGCCGCCGTGGTCGAGCTGGTGGCGCTGGATGACGCGGAGATCAAGTATTCCACCGTGCAGAACTGGTATCCCGGTGACGAGGAGGGCAAGGGCGGCATCTACAACTTCGTCACCAAGCGCGGCGCCTGCCGCGGCCGCAACTCGAAGATCTCCTGGACACAGGTCGAGACGGGCTCGGCGATCACCTGGAAGTATCCGAGCTGCATCCTGCAGGGCGACAATTCGGTGGGCGAGTTCTATTCCATCGCGATCACCAACCACGCTCAGCAGGCCGACACCGGCACCAAGATGATCCACCTGGGCAAGAACACCCGCTCGCGGATCATCTCCAAGGGCATTTCCGCCGGCAAGGCGACACAGACCTATCGCGGGCTGGTGCGCATGTCCGCCAAGGCCGAGAACGCGCGCAACTACACGCAGTGCGATTCGCTGCTGATCGGTGACCGCTGCGCGGCGCACACGGTGCCTTACATCGAGAGCAAGAACCGCAGCGCCAAGGTGGAGCACGAGGCCACCACCTCGCGCATCAGCGAGGATCAGCTCTTCTACTGCCGCCAGCGCGGCATTCCCGAGGAAGACGCCGTGGCGCTGGTGGTCAACGGTTTCTGCCGCGAGGTGCTGCAGCAGCTTCCCATGGAGTTCGCCGTGGAGGCGCAGAAGCTGGTCGGCATCAGCCTGGAAGGCAGCGTCGGATAACCGGTCAAATCCTTGAACATCGCATGAGAGAAACGGAACAACATGCTGGAAATTAGAAATCTTCATGCCGAGGTCGAAGGCAAGGCGATCCTCCGCGGCATCGACCTGACGATCAACCCCGGCGAGGTGCACGCGGTCATGGGCCCCAACGGCTCGGGCAAGTCGACGCTGTCGTATGTGCTGACCGGCCGCGCGGGCTATGAGGTGACCGAAGGCGAAGTGCTCTACAACGGCCAGAACCTGTTGGACATGGAGCCCGAGGAGCGGGCCGCCGCCGGCGTCTTCCTGGCGTTCCAGTACCCCGTCGAAATCCCGGGCGTGCCCAATTCGACCTTCCTGAAGGAAGCGGTGAACGCCATCCGCAAGACGAAGGGCGAAAGCGCCCTGGACGCCATGCAGTTCATGAAGATGATGCGCGCGAAGTGCAAGGAATTGGGCATGAGCGAGGAAATGCTCAGGCGCGCCGTGAACTCCGGCTTCTCCGGCGGCGAGAAGAAGCGCAACGAGATCCTGCAGATGGCGATCCTGGAGCCGGCGATGGCGATCCTGGACGAGACGGACAGCGGGCTCGACATCGACGCGCTGAAGACGGTGGCCGAGGGCGTCAATGCCCTGCGCACGCCGGAACGGGCCATGCTGGTCATCACCCACTACCAGCGCCTGCTGAACTACATCGTGCCCGACCGGGTTCACGTGCTCGCCAAGGGGCGCATCGTGCGCTCCGGCGGGAAGGAACTGGCCGAGGAGCTCGAGCAGAGCGGTTATGCGGCCTATACGGCCGAGGAAGCCGCCTAGAGCCACGCATCAGGACAAAGCAAAGCGCAAGAACCGAGATGGCCAAAGATACAACCACCCGCGATGACGCCGGCCTCGAAGCCGCCCACCTCGCCCGCTTCGGCGAGCTGAAAGGCGCGCTGCCGGGCGACGGCCTCGACTGGCTCGAGGCGCGCCGTGCAGCCGCGCTGGAGCGCTTCGAAAAGCTTGGCGTGCCGACGCCGAAGCTCGAGGAGTGGAAGTTCACCAACCTGCGCGTCCTGGACAAGGCGGGCTTCACCCCTGCCCCGGCGCCCGAGGTTGCGCTCGACACCGTTCCCGGGCTATTGCCCGAAGATCGCAAGAGCCACCGCGCTGTCTTCGTCAACGGCCGCTTTTCCGCCGCGCTGTCGAAGCTGGACGGCCTGCCGGATGGCGTAACCCTCAGCTCTCTCGCAGACATGCTGGAAAACGACCCGGGCGCGCTTCAGCCGCACCTGGGGGCCGTCGCCGAGGCCGAGGACCAAGCGTTCCTGGCGCTGAACGACGCCTACTTTGCCGACGGCCTGCGCCTCCATGTAGGCCGGCATGTGGTCGTAGAAGAGCCGATCGAGATCGTGTTCGTGACAATAGCCTGCGAGACGCCGCCGGCGGTGCATCCGAGACTGCTGATCTCGCTCGACGAGGGCGCGGCCGCGACCCTGGTGGAGAGCGTCGGCAGCCTTGGTGAAACCCCGGTCTTCGCCAACCACGTAACCGAGATCAGCCTGGGAGCCAACGCCAGCCTGCGCCGCTACAAGGCGCAGAACGCGCCGGAAAACCTGCACCACGTCGCTACCGAGCATCTCAGCCTGGAGCGCGATAGCCGGCTGGACTCCTTCACCTTGACCACGGGCGGCCGGCTCACCCGCAATGACGTGCGCATCCAGCTCGTCGGCGAAGGCGCCGAATGCCGCTTCAACGGCGTTTACCTGCAGACGGGCGCGCAGCACTGCGACAACACCTCGATCATCACCCATGCGGTGCCGAATACGCAATGCCGCCAGGTTTACAAGGGCGCGCTCGACGGCAAGGCCCGTGCCGTCTTCCAGGGCCGCATCGTTGTAGAGCCCGACGCCCAGAAGACCGACGGACGGATGATGAACAAGACGCTGCTGCTGTCCGATCAGGCCGAGGTGGACAGCAAGCCAGAGCTGGAGATCTTCGCCGACGATGTGCAGTGCGCCCACGGCGCCACGGCCGGCGAGCTCGACGCCGACGCGCTGTTCTATCTGCGCGCCCGCGGCATCCCCGAGGCC
>JAWVYK010000274.1:0-2757 GCA_033722755.1 Rhodovibrionaceae bacterium
AGGCGACCGAGCCCGGCTTCAGGATCTGGGCGCTGATCATCTCCAGCTCGCGCCATTTGCCGCGGTCGGTCAAGATCTGCTGCAGCTCGAAACTGTAGTCGAAATGGTCCTCGATCGCCGTCTTGCCGCGGCCGGTGACGAAGATGATCTCCTCGATGCCCGACGCGCGCGCCTCGTCGACCGCGTATTCGATCAGCGGCTTGTCGACGACCGGCAGCATTTCCTTCGGCAGCGCCTTGGTCACGGGCAGAAAGCGGGTGCCGAGACCGCCGACCGGGAAAACGGCTTTTCTGATGGATGAGGGCATGTGCGGGCCGGGTGTGGGAGTTCGCAGGAAGAAGCTTTTCCGCTTGCGGTAATGCCACAGCGACCGGGGCGAAACAAGCCCGCCCCAAGGGGTAGCGCGTTGGCGCAGACGGCGGAAAATTCGCTCGGCGGCTACTCGCCGATCAGCACGCGCTTGGCCTGATTGATCTGTGCCGCCAGGAAGTTGGACCCGCCGTGATCGGGGTGCAGTTTCTGCATGAGCTTCCGGTAGGCCCCGAGGATCTCCTCGCGGCTGGCTGCGGCGCTGACGCCCAGGATCTCGCGCGCCTGCTCCTTGGTCATCGGGCCGGCTGCCGCGGCGCCGCCGGCGCCTGCGCCTGCGCCTGTGCGCGCCCCTTCACCGCTGCCCTCACCCGCGCTCTCTCCCGCTCCGGGGGCGCCGGCCGCCTCGCGCCAGCCCTCGTGGGTGCGGTCCAGATAGGCTTCCAGGACGCTGGCCGAGCGTTCGTCCTCCGCCCGTGCCTCGCGCCACAGCTCGATCAGCGTCTCCAGGTCGAGCTCGCTCAGCTTCTCGCCGCGCTGCGGACCTTCGCGCACGACACCGTCCATCTCTCCGGTGTCGTGATCCAGGGTCATGCGAAAGTATTGCGTCTCCACGGTCGAAGCCTGCCCGGCGCTCGGCCCCGAGGCCGCCTTCCAGCGCCGGATCAGCATCGGCAACTGCCGAAGCAGCGGCAGCAGGAACAGGATCGCCAGGCTCGCCAGCGCCTGACGGCCGGCGAACAGCAGGAAGAGTCCGCCGATCACGCCCAGGATCGCCAGCGTCCAGATCAATGCCTTCTTCACCTGCGACGGATTGGCCGAGACGAACCAGCGGGACAGCAAGAGCGCCCCGAACAGCAGGCTGACGCCAAGAATGAGGTAAGCGATCATGATTGGGGCCCGACCGTCATTGCGCCGCCCTTACCCATGTCCTAGCGCATCTGATGCGTGAGCTTGAGCACCTCGCCGCCCACTTTCTCGGAATAGTTCCTGAGCGCCTTGCGGCCGCCTGCGGCGAAGACCGCCACCGCCGAGAGCAAATCGCGGAGCTGTTTCGGGCTGGAGGAATCGAATGGCGCGAAGGCGCCGCCGGACAGCCGCGCAATCTGCTGAAATGCATTGCGCGCAACCGGGTCCGGGCCCTCGTGGAACATGAAGCAAGGCACGTTGAGCAGTCCGAGCTCCCCGGCCAGCTGGCCCAGCCGGTCGATGTCCTCCTCCATGCAGTCACCCACAAAAACGAGCGCGTTGACCTGCTTATTCTGGGTCTCCTTGATGGCGTGGCTGAGAACCTTGGCGATCTGCGTCTGCCCGGCCAGGCAAGAGACAGCCGTCATCCGGCGCAACAGCGCATCGGAATCGGACATCCATCCGCTGGCCTTGCACTCGCCGAAGCCGCGATAGAACACGAGCTGCACGTCGAGCCCACCCAGCGCCTTGGTTTCCTTGAACATTTCGGCCTGCAGATGGCAGGCGCGGTCCCAGCTTGGCTGCCGGCTGGCGGTCGCGTCCATGGCGAAGATCAGCCGTCCGCGCCCGCCGCCTGGCCGCACGGTGCTGGTGGTGGCAACCTTGTTCAAAAAGGCTTCCACCTCGTGGTCGCTGCTGGTCCGGCGCTGCGGCCGGCTTTCGCCCTGCTCCTCGGGCAGCTTGCGCTCGTCGTCCTCGCCCATTGCGGCACCCTGCGGCTCGATTGCTTGCACTTACGAGAATAGGACGCCGAGGCCCCGGCTTCCAGTGGTGGTGGGCAAAAGGCCGCGGAGGCTACTCGGCGCCGGCGGGTGCGAACATGTCGCTTTGCGCGTGCTCCTCGCCGCGGGGCTCGGCCACACCGATGGCGTCGAGCAGGCCGCGCACCTCCTCGCGGGCGGCGACATGGCTCAGGTTGAGCGACACTCCGACCCCGCGCTCGCGCAGGTCCAAGAGCGTCAGACCCTTGGGAAAGAGCTCGCGAAAGATCACCCGCTCGCTGAAACCGGGCGCGAGGCGAAAGCCGATGCGCCGCGACAGCTCTTCCAGCAGCCGGCCGACATCGCGCTTGTTGCGCGCATTCACGTGTGCCAGGCGGTTGCGCATGACGATCCAGTCGGTCGGCGGCCGGCCGTCCTGCGCGCGCTGCTGGCGCTGCTCCCAGACCATCTCGGCATAGACGCTGGGCCCCAGGATCTTGCGGCCCGAGGGGTCGATGCGCGCCAGCAGATCGAGGTCGAGGAAGGAATCGTTGAGCGGCGTGATCAGCGTGTCCGCACGCGCGTGGCCGAGGCGCGAGAGAAAGGTGTCCGTGCCCGGCGTATCCAGGATGATGAAGTCGCAGTCGCCGAGGTCGTCCAGCGCCGCGGCAAAGCTCGCGCGGTCCTGGGCCATGCAGGCCTCCAGGGTCTCCGCCTTGGCCTGATAGACCCGGTGGTGGCGCGCCAGTTTCAGCCTGAGGCCGCTCTCGCGCGCGAA
>JAWVYK010000275.1:0-2731 GCA_033722755.1 Rhodovibrionaceae bacterium
CGTGCTGGCCGATGCGCTGGACGAGAGCTTCGTGCGGGCCCTGGACATCCTGGATGGCGTGACCGGCCGGGTCGTGGTCACCGGCATGGGCAAGAGCGGCCATGTCGGCCGCAAGATCGCCGCGACACTGGCCTCCACCGGCTGCCCGGCGCTCTATGTTCATCCGGGCGAGGCCAGCCACGGCGACCTGGGCATGGTCACCCCCGCCGACGCGGTCATTGCGCTGTCCAACTCGGGCAACACGGCCGAGCTCAACGACATCATCGCCTACGCCCGGCGCTTTTCGATTCCGCTGATCGGCATGACCGCGCGCGCCAAGAGCGCGCTGGGCGAGCAGTCGGACGCGCTGCTGCTGCTGCCCTCGGCGGAGGAAGCCTGCCCGATGGGCCTGGCGCCGACCACCTCGACGACCGTGATGATGGCGCTGGGCGACGCCCTGGCTGTGACGCTGCTGGAGCGCCGGGGATTTTCCGCGCAGGACTTCCACGTCCTGCATCCCGGCGGCTCGCTCGGCGCCCGGCTTCTCAAGGTCGCCGACATCATGCACACCGGCGACGAACTGCCGCTGTGCCGCCCCGAAACCGCCATGGACGAGGCCATCCTCGTCATGACCGAGCGGAAATTCGGCTGCGTCGGCGTGGTGGACGGCGACGGCAAGCTGGCGGGAATCGTCACCGACGGCGACCTGCGCCGGCACATGTCGGACGCCTTGCTGAAGCAAAGCGCCGGCGAAATCATGACCCGCGATCCCCTGACCATCGGCGCGCAGGCGCTGGCGGCGGAGGCGCTGGGACAGATGAACCAGGGTCCGCGGCAGATCACGAGTCTCTTCGTCGTCGACGAGGACCGCCATCCGGTCGGCATCGTGCACATACACGACTGCCTGCGCGCGGGCGTGGCGTGAGCGACATGGAGGGACCGAACCACATGGCCGAAGCGGCGCGAAGCAAGCGGCAGGCGCAGGATGCCGCCGAGGCGGACGACGCGCCGCCGACAGCGGCCCACGCCGCCGTGCAACAGCCGCCGCGGCTGTCCGGCCGCAGCACCTACAGCCTGCTGGTCTCCTTCCTCAAGCTGCTGCTGCCCGCGTTGGCCGTGGCGCTGATCCTGCTCGTCGTCGTCTGGCCGCAGCTCGATCTTTCCGAGGAAGAGTTCCGCGTCGGCGTATCGCGCCTGGAGCCGCAATCCGGCGAGAACGTCTCGATGCTGAATGCGCGCTTCCAAGGCGTCGACGGCAAGGGGCAGCCCTACACCTTGTCGGCCGACGTGGCCTCCCGGCGCAAGACGGAGTCGAACGAGGTTGAGTTGGAGTTTCCAAGGGGCGAAATTCAGCTCGACAACGGGCGAAGCGTCCACATGGATGCGCGCAACGGACTTTACCGCCGCGACATCAAAATCCTGGATCTCGAAGGCGGGGTGACCGTCTTCCACGAGGGTGGCTACCGGCTGCGCACCGACACCGCGATCGTCGACCTGGACAACGGCGTGGCCGTGTCCGACGATCCGACGCGCGGCGACGCGACCTTCGGCGAGATCGATTCCGAAGGCGTCGAGGTGACCGAAGGTGGAAACCGTATTTTCTTCAAGGGCGATTCAAGGCTATTGATCTATCCGCAGAACCAGGAGCGCGAGATCATGGCGCCCTCGGAAGAGGCGCAGACACAAGCCGACGGGACCCAGCCGCAACCGGAGAACGCCGGTGAGGAAAGCACGCAATGAGTGAACTGGCGGAGCGGCGGGGCATTCTGGCGCTGATCACGGCGGCGCTGATCGCGGCGGGCGCCGTGCTGGCCGGCCACGAGGCGGCGGCCCAGGGACTGCGCGGATTGCGCGGCGGCGAAGACCCGATCGAGATCGTCGCCGACGACGGCATCGAATGGCGCCGCGAAGAGCAGCTCTACATTGCCTACGGCAACGCGCGGGCAACGCGCGGCGAGGTCGTCATCTATGCCGACCGCCTGGAAGCCCGCTATCGCAAGACCGAGGAGTCCGACAACGACATCTACCGGCTGTACGCCAAAGGCAACGTCAGGATCGTCCACCGCGCCGAAACCGCGTATGGCGACTACGGCTTCTATGATGTCGACGAGGCCGTGGCGCTTCTGCTCGGCAATAATCTGAGGCTGGTCTCGGACGAGGGCGTCATCACCGCCGAAGACACCCTCGAGTATTGGGATCAGAAACAGCTCGCCGTGGCCCGCGGAAACGCTGTGGCCGTGCGCGAGGATAAGCGCGTCAAGGCCGACACGCTGACCGCGACGCTGGAAGAAAATGCAGACGGCGATCTGGAATTCACCCGCGTCGACGGCTACGGCAACGTGGAAATGTCGACCGCCGAGGAATACGCGCGCGCCGACCGTGGCGTATATTACATCGACAGGGAATTCGCGCAGTTCTGGGATAACGTGCGGCTGACGCGCGAGGACAATCAACTGAACGGCGCCTACGGCGAAGTCGATCTCGTCACCGGCGTGAACAAGCTGCTGGCCGCGCCGCCGGACCAGCCGCCCGAGAACCAGGTGAAGGGACTGATCCTTCCCGACAACCTTCAGGAGGAGAAGGAAATCGGCGAGGACGCGGTCCAGGACGACGCGCCGGCGACGGCCGACTAGCACTTATACGGGGCACCAAGGCCCGATCGCGGGCAGCAAGCAAGGCGAGAGAAATCATGACCGAGGCGGATCGGGACATCAGACCGGTTGTCGATGTGAAAGAGGCGCAGCCCCAGGGC
>JAWVYK010000276.1:0-2716 GCA_033722755.1 Rhodovibrionaceae bacterium
ACCGCCCCGAGACAGATCCGGGCACGGAAGCCCGGAGACAGGTATCCAGTCGAGGGGATCGACCGGATCGATGTATAGCGCGACGCTAATGTTGCGTCGCAACATCCATAGTCAGAAATTATGAATTGTTAATCGCGATGCCCAGCCTTTTTACGACAGGCGTGCTATGCAGACCGTGCATGGCTATGACGCCGACGGGCAAGGCGGCCGCGCACGCGATGGCGCGAAAGCCTCTAGAAGCGCGATTCCGCCACGTTGCGCAGCAGGAAATCCCGAAACACCTGGATGCGCGAGGAATTGCGCAGCTCTTCGGGATAAACGAAGTAGGCATCGATCTGCGGGCCTTCCAGCTCCGGCAGGACGTGCACCAGGTCCGTCGTCCCCTGCACCATGAACTCCGGCAGCGCGCCGAGGCCTGCGCCGGCCTGAACTGCGCGCATGATCGCGTAGACGTTGTTGACCGTCATCGCCGGAGGACGCAGCGCCCCCTCCGTGCCCACGCGCAGCAGCCAGTTGACGTCGGGCACCGGCGCGCGGCCGTCCTCGCCGTAAACGATCAGCCGGTGGTTATCGAGGTCCTTGGCCGACTTGGGCATGCCGACCTTCTTCAGGTAGGAGGGTGCGGCATAGATGTGGATATGCACGGTCAAAAGGTGGCGTTGGACGAGGTCGGCCTGGCGCGGCGGCGACAGCCGCACGGCCACGTCGGCTTCGCGCATGGACAGATCGAGTTCGCGATCGTCCAGCAGCAGGCGCGGCTCGACCTCGGGGTAGAGCTCTATGAACTGGCGCATGCGCGGCGCAAGCCAGGTGGAGCCGAAGGCCACGGTCGTGGTGATCTTGAGCTGGCCCTTCGGCCGCTCCTTGCTCTCGGTGAGCTGCGCCTCGACCATCGCCAGCTTGCCGAAGACCTCGTGGGCTGTGCGGTACAACAGCTCGCCCTGTTCGGTCAGGATGAGGCCCCGCGCATGGCGGTGGAACAACGGCACGCGCAGCGTCTCTTCCAGCGCGCTGATCTGGCGGCTGACGGCCGACTGGCTGAGGTTGAGGGAATCGCCGGCGTGCGTGAACGAGCCCGCCTCCGCGACAGCGTGGAAAATGCGCAGCTTGTCCCAGTCCATGGCGGTTCTTGCCAATTCCCCTGAAGGCCGCGGTCCGCCCCCGGACCCTGCGGCCGCATTTGTGGACGCAGTATAGCGCGGACCCGCACGGCCAGCGCCATGGCGAATGCTCGACGCTGCCGCTATTCGCCGGCCAGCGCCTCCGGCCGCGGCGCGATTTCCGGCGTGCCTTCAGCCTCGCCGTGCTCGGCCAGGAAGCGCTCCGCCTCCAAGGCGCCCATGCAGCCCATGCCCGCCGCCGTGACGGCCTGGCGATACACCTTGTCCTTGACATCGCCGGCGGCGAAGACGCCCGGCACGTCGGTGGCCGTGGAATCCGGGCGGGTGATGATGTAGTTCTCGGCGTCCATTTCAAGCTGCCCCTTGAACAGCTTGGTCGCGGGGTCGTGGCCGATGGCGACGAAGACGCCGTCGACGGCCAGGTCCTGCGCCTCGCCGCTGTGCACATTGACCACCCGCACGCCCGTCACACCCGGCGGATCGCTCTCGCCTAGGATGTCGTCGACCACGTGGTCCCACAGCACCTCGATCTTGGGATTGCGGAACAGACGGTCCTGCATGACTTTTTCGGCGCGCAGCTCGTCGCGGCGGTGGATCAGCGTCACCTTCTCGGCGAAGTTGGTCAGGAAGATCGCCTCCTCGACCGCCGTATTGCCGCCGCCTACGACCGCGACCTGCTTGCCCCGGTAGAAGAAGCCGTCGCAAGTAGCACAGGCCGAGACTCCGAAGCCCATGTAGCGCTGCTCGCTCTCCAGTCCCAGCCAACGCGCCTGCGCGCCGGTGCAGATGATCAGCGTCTCGCCGTAGTAGGCGGTGCCTGAATCGCCAAGACAGCGGAACGGCCGCTTGGACAGATCCACTTCGGTGATCGTGTCGAAAGCCATGCGGCAGCCGACGTTCTCCGCCTGCGCCTGCATCTGCTCCATCAGCCAGGGGCCCTGGATCGCCTCGGCGAAGCCGGGATAGTTCTCGACATCGGTGGTGATCGAAAGCTGGCCGCCGGGTTGCAGGCCCTGCACCAGCAGCGGTTCCAGGTTGGCGCGCGCGGCATAGATTGCCGCCGTATAGCCGGCCGGGCCGGAGCCCAGGATCAGCACCTTCGTTCGTTCTTCGCTCGTCCGTCCACTGCTGGCCATCGGCGTCTTCCAAATCTCGGTTGTGGGAATCGACTGGCGAATCGTTGTCCCGAAGATAGGCGCGCCAACCGCCGGCGGCAAGCAAAGCGGCCTGCGCTGGGCTTGCCCAAAAAGACAATGTCCGCTAGAAAATCACAAGAGAATTACCTATAGTGTTTTTCTCGCAATACGCACATTTTCTCTTGGATATCTGCGACCAAATCCAGCCGGATGCCAATGGGATCGAACATGGCAAACCAGGACAACGCCGAAGAAACCAAGGCCGACGCGCGCAGCAGGGGCTGGGCCGCGGTCACGGCCGGTCCACTGGCCGTGCGCGACTGCGACCGCCCGGCGCGCCCATTCGATCCCGCACAGCTCGATGCCTTTATTGCCGGTATCGAGGAAATCGCCGCGTTCAGGGGCATGCGGCTTAGCGTCGAGGAGGATTTCGATGCGTTCGCCCGCGTCTCCCGCACG
>JAWVYK010000277.1:0-2664 GCA_033722755.1 Rhodovibrionaceae bacterium
AGGTTGTTCTCGAGCAACGCCGCGCAGTCGTAGTCGGGCTCACCGATGAGGTGGCGCAAGGGTTCCGGCCAGAAACGCTGGCCAAGCACCGCCGCCGCCTGCAGCGCCCGCTTGTCGCGCGCCGGAAGCTTGTCAGCGCGGGCCAGCACCAGGCTCTGGATCGAATCCGGGACGTTTTCCGCGCCTTCGCGCTCTGCATGGCGGAGGAGATGTTCCAGGAACAAGGGGTTGCCGCCGGCGCGGGAGATGCACTGCTGGGCAAGTGAAGTCGCCGCTGCGCCGAACTGGCGCGCGATCTGCATTGCGTCTTCCTCGCGCAGGGGCCCGAGGTCGATGGTGTTCATGGAGATACCGGGGACCGAGGACCGCCAGCTCTGATCCAGCGGGTCGCCCTCGACCCGTGTGGTCATAAGCGCGATGGCGGGATTGTCGGCGGTGGTCGCGGCCAGTGCGGTGAGAAGCCTCAAGGTGGTCGCGCCGGCCCAATGGATGTCTTCGATCAGCAGCACGAGCGCGTCATATACGCTGGCCTCTTTGACGATCCGGGCGATGACCTTGCGCATGCCCTGCGTGCGGGTGGCGCTGTCCATGGCGTCGTAGCTCTGGCGCAGGTCCTCGGGCTGCGGAATGTCCAGCAGGTCGTTGAGGAAAACCCTGTCGCTGCGGTCGAGAGCCGCACTGGCCATGATTGCGTCGGCCGTGGCCCGGCGCGCGTCGACGCCGGCCGACGCCTCGAGCTTGAGGAGGCTTCTGACCATGGTCCTGACCGCGTCCTCGCCTTGGCCGACGCCAAAGTCGAAGATCATCGTGCGGTGCGTGGCGAACCCGCGGTCCTCCGCCTTCCGCATCAATTCCTCGGCAAGCCGCGATTTGCCGATACCCGCTTCGCCGCGCAGCACGACGACATGGCCCCGGCCGCTCTCTCGGCAATCCTCAACGAGATCTTCGAACTGGCGCAGCTCTCTGCGCCGGCCGGCGAAAACCTGCCGCGAGCGATCCGCCGTGTGGCCGGCCCGCAGGGAGTCGACGCGCCAGACGGGGATGGGCTCGCTGAAGCCTTTCACCGCGACATCGCTCTTGGCGCTGCATTCCACGGCCTGCTCGACATTCGCATAGACACCATCGGAGATCAGCGTCTCTCCCGCGGCGGCGAGGTCCTGCAGCCGCGAGGCGAGGTTCACGGAGCGGCCCGTCACGGTGTATTCGGTGTGCACGTCGCTGCCCGTGCCGCTGGCGACGACCTGCCCGCTGGCGATGCCAATGTGCGCCTTGAGTTCCCGGCCGACCTCGCCTTCAAGTCCGGCCATGGCGTCGTGGATGTCGGCTGCCACGCGCACCGCGCGCAACGGGTCGTCTTCATGGGCGTAAGGCGCGCCGAAGACCGCCATGACGCTGTCGCCGATGTGCTTGTCGACGCTGCCGCCATAGTGCCGGACGATGGAATCGACGCAGGCGAAGTAGCGGTTGAGCAGCGCATGCGCCTCCTCTGGATCGAGCGTATTGGAGAGGTTCGTGTAACCGGCGAGGTCTGCGAAAAGCACCGTGACCTGGCGACGCTCGGCATCGGGGCCGGGGGTTTCATCGCCGGCGGCTTCTTCGGCTTCGGCGGCCGGCGCGGCGCCATCCTGCTGCAGATCTTCGATAGCGCGCAGCAACTTGCGGCGGTGACCCACCGAGGTCATTCCCAGCTCGCGCAGGTCCTCGACCGTCAAATAGGGCAGGGTGTCGGAATCGATGTCGTTTGCCGCGAACGCCTCGGCGTAGTCCTCGAGGCCGAGACTCTTTAGAAATCCGGCGATATCGCTCATCGGCCCCGTGTCGACGTATGAGTAAAGAACTTCTATGCAAATTGTATCACGCAGGCTGCGCGGTAAAGGTCCGCCATGGGCCTTTGCGGCCCATAGATGCCGCCCGTACGCGGCAGGAGCCGCCTAATGGCGGCTCCCGCGCTCCCGGTGATTCGGGAAATCCCCGGCTATTGAACCTTCACGTTACCGCGCTGTGGCGCCGTCAGGGCAGCGGGCCACATCGACGCGGCGCGCGATTTGCGGTCAGGTTAGATCAGGGGCTGCCGCATCGCGCCAATTTTGCGAGGTCCGCAGATCCCTTGCTGCGGGGGCACGTGCATTATGCGCAAGGCCCGACGGAAAGGCCGGCAACGATTCTGAATCCAAAATATAACTATGCCCACGTCAGCAGACGGCCACGGGACGACGTCCTTGCGTGAGGATGAATGATGCAGGGGAGGAGAGGCGCGGAACGCAGCAGGAGCCGCCGGATCGGCGGCTCCCGCGCTCCCGATTAGGGAAAGCTCCTCTGACAAGCCCCTGCAAGTTGCCGCATTGCGCCGCCGTCGAATTGCGGCCCGCATTCCTGCGGCGCGCGAACAAGGTCGCTGGAAAGCCAAGTCGCGCCTCGCTTGCAAAGGCTCGTGAGCCTGGGGGGCAATGGAGCCTGAAAGCCAGTGTGCGCCACCGGCGCTCAGTGCGCTGCAACCTATGTGAATCGCCTGCCGAGAAAATGCCGGCGCGGGCCCAAACGGGACAAAAAAACGCCGGGAAGTAAAGACTTCCCGGCGAGTTGAACAGGGAGGCTTCACGTCTGGGAGACGTGACAGTCTCGGCCGGCGGCGCTGGGCACCGCCCCGAGACAGATCCGGGCACG
>JAWVYK010000278.1:0-2661 GCA_033722755.1 Rhodovibrionaceae bacterium
ACGCTTGAGCGTCGGCAATGCTTCGATCACCGGACCCTGGATCACGCGCCGCCGAGCTTCCGCCTTGTGCCATAACGCGAAACTGCGCAGGCAGGTTTTCGCTTCACCACTGGCGTGGCGCCATCCTCATCGACTGCACAGCTCACTGACGCTAAAATTGATCCGTCAGGTGCAAGGAATTCCGTCGTTGCGCCGCCGGAGAGGTCGTTAGAGTTCGATGGGCGCGTTTTTCAGCATCTCCTTCTGGATCGCGTTGGCGACCGTGATGCCCGGCTTCATAACCGCCGGGGCCGTCTATTTTGTGCATCGCTACCGCAGGACTCGAGATGGGTCTTCCGGAAAGCGGTTGGGCCGCTACCGGGATTATTATTGCGATTATGGTGCTAACGCAGGCGTTTGGGATATTGCTGGAAGAATTTATGGTGCGATTCCGTTTACTGGGTCCACCCAAGCAAAACTTCTTTGTTCCCGACCCAAGTCGCACTGGCGATGTACTTCAGGTTGAAATTGAGCCCTACGAGCAGTACCGCGTGGACACCTTGAAGAACCTGGTCTGACGACGGCCGACGCGCCCGCGAGCTGGGTTGGGGCATTGGCTCGGCTGTCGGGGCGCAACTGTCGGCTGCGTGCCGGGGAGCTGCTTGGCGTTTCCCTTATGCCGGGGCGCTTGCTGCTTCCCAGAAGACCAGGCGCTTCATGTTGAAGGCGATGTTGGCGAGGCCGATCTTGGCTCTCGCGCGGGCGATGCCAATGGTGCGTACGAAGAGCGCCATGCGGTGCTTCTGTTCGGCGAAGACGTGCTCGACGGTGGCGCGGACCTTCGAGCGGGCGGCGTTGGCGCGCTGATGCCGGGCTGGCAGCGCCTGGCCAGGCGCGCGGCGGAAGTGGACCTGCGAGGCCAGTCCGGCCCCGATAATCCGGCCTTCGTTCCGCTTCGAGCGGTAGGCGGTGTCGGCCCAGACACCGGAGCCGGTGTTGGTCCGGTCCAGGAGCCCGGCCAGCTCGCGCCCGTCATGGCGCGCGGCATCGGTGACCGACCATTTGCGGATGAACCCGTGGCGCCGGTCGGTGCCGATGTGGTTTTTGTAGCCGAACACCGGCACGGCAATCTCCGCCATCAGCACGCCGTCTGGGCCGCGCTTCCTGCGGCCCCGTTTCAGCGTCCAGCGCGCATCGCGATCCTTCTGGGCAAGCTTGGCTGGCTTTGCCTGCCAGCCTTCCGGCAGGCCGCCGCCCTTGACGATGGCGCGCTCTCCCTCGGTCATCCGTTGGCGCGGCGCCGCCACGATGGAGGCATCGACGATCTGCCCGCCCATAGCTAGGTACCCGGCCTCTCTCAGATGCCCATCGAACCGGGCGAAAAGCCGCTCCACCGCGCCCGCTTCGACCAGAGCCTCGCGGAACCGCCAGATCGTCGTCTCGTCCGGAACCCGGTCGCCGTCGTCGAGCCCGAGGAACCGCCCGAAGGTCCGCCGATCCATAATCTGGAATTCGGCCTGGGCATCCGACAGCCCATACAGCGCCTGTAGAACCAGCACCTTGAACATCAGCACCGCGTCCATCGGCGGGCGCCCGCCCTTCGCCCCGTCCGAACGCTTCAGCGCCGCATCAAGAGCCGGGCGGAAAATCTCGAAATCCACCACCGAGGATAGCCGCTCCAGCGGATCGCCCGCCTTCGACAGCGCCACATAGCGCTCGTCCAGATCGAAGAACCCGCGCTGATCCGCCATGCCACCCTCCCATCGCCGCTCGAAACGATGGAATCACGTCAGACCGCCAGACGCGAGGGTTTTTCAGGGTGTCCGCGTGATATACGGGCTTCTTGTTCAGCTTGGTAAAGACGAGGATCCACATGGCCATCTCGAGAGGGCGTTGGCACAGTTTTTTCTCACCAACAACTCTTTGGTTGCATTTGGCGTTGGCGCGCTCCTAGCGTTTGCCCTCTACTTTGGCGTGGCGCATGTTCAGGGCAGCGGCTTTCTTATTTTGATCGGTATTGTCTGTCTGCTCTGCATTGCGGTGAGTCATCGAGTGGCCGTTATCCGCTTTCGGATAGTGGCGGAGTCTGTCTGGGCAGTTCGAAAGCTCCGGACCTTGCAAGAAGCAGAATCAAAAATCTCCTGACGTTACGTGGACCCCCCGACCGTCTCAGCTGGCGAATTTGTCCTCTGGATTCTCAGCCTCTCAGTTTATCGATACTCGTGCGCGCATGGGCTCTGAAGCATGCCGAGCAACTCGAAAAGGAACGCGTCGCGCCGATGCCCGCGTGCGCGCAGGCAGGCCGCTTGGGCGGCATAAGCCTCGCCCTCGAAGGATGTGGAGGAGGTCCGCAAACTGGCCAACGTGCTGGCACGGCTGACCAAGGCGGCAGAAGAGGTCTAACGAGATTCAGGTGCCGCTTGCTTTGGAAACGGCCGCTGCTGTGTTCAAACTATGTATGGAGCACCGGTACAGGAGCGGGAACTGGATGGATAGAGCGGATCAGGAGTTCCTACGAAGAGCTTGCGCAGAGGCTATGGCTGGGGAGGCAGAGGGCGGCATACCGATCGGCGCGGTGTTGGTGGAGAACGGCGAGGTCATCGCAGCGGGACGCAACCGCTCCAACCAAACCGGCGACATGACAGCGCATGCGGAGGTTGACTGCCTGCGCAGCGCCGGTGC
>JAWVYK010000279.1:0-2660 GCA_033722755.1 Rhodovibrionaceae bacterium
ACGGTTCACCTGCTCGACGTGTTCCTTGATGATCTCGTGCACCTGGGGATGGTTCGACAGGTCCTGATAGCCGGAGTAGCCGATGTTGTTGCGCTCCGCCCAGTTCCCCATCGCCTCCGCGTCGATGTTGATGAAGGCGGCCACGTGATCGTGGTTGTGCCCGAAGGCCACCGCCTCCTTGATGTTGGGGAAGAACTTCAGCTTGTTCTCGATGTACTTCGGCGCGAAAAGGCTGCCGTCATTCAGTTTGCCCACGTCCTTCGCCCGGTCGATGATCCGCAGATGGCCGGATTCCGTCATCAGCCCGGCATCGCCCGTGTGCACCCAGCCCTCGGAATCCTTCGTCGAGCGGGTGGCCTCGTCGTTCTTGTAATATTCCTGGAATACGCCGGGGCTGCGGAACAGGACCTCTCCGTCGTCCGTGATCTTCAGTTCCACCTCGGGCGCGGGCTTGCCGACCGTGTCGGAATAGATCTCGCCGTTCGGTTGGATGGTGATGAAGACGCTGGCCTCGGTGGAGCCGTAGAGTTGCTTCAGATTGATCCCGAGCGAGCGGTAGAAATCGAAGATGTCGGGGCCGATCGCCTCGCCGGCGGTATAGGCGAGCTTGATGCGGCTGAGCCCCAGCGTGTTGGTCAGCGGCTCGTAGACCAGAAACTTGCCCATGGCATAGAGCAGGCGCTCCTTGAGGGAGACCTGCTCGCCGTCCAGGATCTTGATGCCGGAACGCCGGGCGATGTCCATGAAGGTGTGGAACAGCCAACGTTTGAAGCGGCTGGCGTCCTCCATGCGGATCATCACGGTGGTCAGCATGTTCTCGAAGATGCGCGGCGGGGCGAAGAAGTAGGTCGGCCCCAACTCCCGCAGGTCGTGCATCACCGTGGCGCCCGATTCCGGGCAGGAGACGCAGAACCCGGCCGCGAAGCTCTGCCCGTAGGAGAAGATATGGTCGCCCACCCAGGCCATGGGCAGGTAGGCCAGTACCTCCTCGTCCTCGGTAAGGCCTTCCAGCTTGATGCCGTTTTCCGCCGTCCGGCGGACGTTGTCGTAGGACAGCACCACGCCCTTCGGCGTGCCGGTGGTGCCCGAGGTATAAAGCATGATGGAGATATCCGAACCCTTGGCCTTGGCGATTTCCGCCTCGAAGTAGTCCGGGTTCTTCTCCATGAACTTGCGGCCTTTATCCTGCACGGCTTCGAAGTCGTGCAGGAATTCCTGATCATAGTGCCGCATGCCGCGCGAATCGTCGTAGATGATCTGCTCGAGCTTGGGGCAGCGGTCCTTGATCTCCAGAAGCTTGTCGACCTGCTCCTGGTCCTCGGCCATGGCGAAACGCGCCTCGGCGTGGTCGACCACGAAGGCCATCTCGTCGGCAACGGCGTCTTGGTAGACGGGAACGGGGATGCCGCCCAGCGCCTGCACCGCCGTCATGGTCCAGTAGAGCCGCGGCCGGTTGTCGCCGATGATGACAATGCGATCGTCGCGCCCGAAGCCCATGGCGGCCAGGCCGCATGCCAGCGCGCGCACTTCCTTGGCGACCTGGGCCCAGGTCCAGGTTTGCCAGATGCCGAAATCCTTCTCCCGGATCGCCGGTTTGCCGCCACGATTGCGGGCGTGGTCCAAAAGCAGTTTGGGAAACGTGTCCAACGCGTCGTTTGCGGCTTGTTTGTCCGCGCGACGGTCCTGTTCAGCGACGCTCACCTTCTTGGCCTCCCTAGCCATGCGTGGGGAAGGTGGCGGCGCCGTCGTTCCGTGATTGCGGGTTCCCGCCATGTGCCGTTGGCCATGGCCATCGCCGCTTCGAACTGCGCCTATCCCACCGGTTGCGACGTCTGGCGACGCGGCAGCCGACAGCCTTCCCTCAACATTAAGCCGCACTATTTTCCGCGTTCTTATAAATTGTGCGCGGTCATCTTGCGGCCTTGCCGCGGCAATCCGCAGCGCGGCTAGATAAGGGGAAAACCAACGTAACGTCAAGCCGGTGGCTATCTCGTTCAACCTTGTGTGAAAGCTTTGCAAGGCAAACCGGCGACCGCTTTACGACCGTCTGTCAGCGCCGCGCCTGCGCGAGCCTTGTCGGCCCCGCTTCGGCGCGCCACACTCTCTTGTGTCATGGCCGAATCAGCGAACGACGCGCCGAATTTCACCCGCAAGGTGCCCGAGGGCGACGACCGCAAGCGTCTCGTCTGCGACGACTGCGGTTTTATCGCCTACGAGAATCCGAAGATCGTGGTCGGCTCGGTCGTCACGCACGACGGCCGTTTCCTGCTTTGCCGGCGGGCGATCGACCCCAGAAAGGGCTATTGGACGCTGCCGGCCGGCTATCTGGAGCTTGGCGAGAGCGCCGAGGAGGGCGCGCGCCGAGAGGCTTGGGAAGAAGCGCGCGCCCGCATCGAAATCGATCAGCTTCTGGCTGTCTATTCGATCCCGCGGATTAGCCAGGTGCAGCTCATCTTCCGCGCCGGCCTTCTGGACGCGGACGTCAGCGCCGGACCGGAGACCGCCGAGGTCGGGCTCTATGGCTGGGACGATATCCCCTGGGAGGATATTGCTTTTCCCAGCGTGTTCTGGGCGCTGGAGCATTACCGCGAAACCGCCGACCAGGACGTGTTCGCCCCGCGCGCCAATCCGGAAGGCGAAACCGGCGACATGCGCCGCCC
>JAWVYK010000280.1:0-2603 GCA_033722755.1 Rhodovibrionaceae bacterium
CGGGCCTCAGCTATTTCGTTGAGTACGCCGAAGAACAGAAGAAGTTCGAGGACGTGGTCGAGGACAAGGGTGTGAAGATTTTCATCGACCCCACCGCCGTGATGTTCCTCCTGGGCACGGAGATGGACTACGTGGAGGACAAGATCGAGTCGGGCTTCGTGTTCAACAATCCCAACGAGGCCGGTCGCTGCGGCTGCGGCGAAAGCTTCACGATCTGACTTGGCGACCGTCGGCGGGCCGGGCGGCGGAACGGCCCGGGGCCGCGGGCTCCTGTCGCACAGGGATAGAAGAAGAACAGGGAGCGCATGGCCGATACCCCAGAGCAATCCGGCGACCGGGCCTCGCAGCATCCCCAAGAGCCGCCTCAACCCGGGCGGCTGATCTGTCAGGTGGAAGCCATCGAGCAGGTGACGCACGACATTCGCATCGTGCGGCTGCGGCCCATCGACGGCAGCCATTTCCACTTTCTGGCCGGGCAGTACGCGCAGCTTGGCTTCGACGAGCACGAGCCGCGCGACTATTCCATGGCGAACCGGCCGGACGAAGCGGCCGTCGAATTTCACATTCGCGATTCCCAGGACGGCGGCGCCAGCAGCTATGTGGCTGAAAGCCTGACCATGGGTGAGCGCGTGACGCTCGATGGGCCCTATGGCGATTCCTATCTGCGCAGCGATCATGCAGGCGACATCGTCGCGGTGGCCGGAGGATCCGGCCTGGCGCCCATGAAATCCATCGTCGAGGAGGCGCTGGCACAAGGCTGGGAAAGCGCCATCGACCTTTATTTCGGCGCCCGTACCGAGGCCGACCTCTATTTGCTGGACCACTTCGCCGAACTGGAGCGACGCTACCGCAACTTCCGCTTCACGCCCGTGTTGTCGGACCCGCAGGAACGAACCCAGCGGCGTGTCGGCATGGTCACCGACATCATGGCCGAAGACCTAGAGGACGCTTCGGATAAGAAAGCTTATCTGGCCGGGCCGCCGATCATGGTCGAAGCGGCGGTCGCGCTCCTGCTGAAACTGGGCGCCTCCGAGACGGACATTCACGCCGACGCCTTTTACACCGAAGCGGAAAAGGCGACGATGCAGGCGTCTTCTTGACAATCCATTCACATCAACATCGTCCGTTAAGACGTTGATCAAGCGATAGACTGTCATGGAAACGGTTTTCCCGCTCTGGAACCCGGTCACTCTGCCGGTCAGCGGCAGCGACAAGCGGTTTCCCGTACGCCGCGTCTTCTGCGTGGGACGCAACTATGCAGAGCATGCGCGTGAGATGGGTCATGACCCGGACCGCGATCCGCCGTTCTTTTTCATAAAGCCCGCCGACAGCATCGCGCAGAACGGCGCTGCCATCGCTTATCCGCCGCTGACGCAGAGTCTGCATCACGAGGTGGAACTCGCCGCCGCCATCGGCAGCGATGCCCGTGACCTCACGCCCGATGCGGCCGAGGCGGCGGTGTTCGGCTATGCCGTGGCGATCGACCTCACCCGTCGTGATCTTCAGGCGGAGGCAAAATCGCTCTCCCGCCCCTGGGAGGTCGGCAAGACCTTCGACGGCTCCGCGCCCTGCGGCAGCATTCATCCTGTCGGGCGGGCGGGTCATCCGCGCGCCGGCGCCATCAGCCTGCAGGTCAACCAGGAGACGCGCCAACAAGGCGACCTGGCGCAGATGATCTGGTCGGTCCCCGAGGTGGTCAGCCGCCTCTCCCAGCTCTTCGGCCTGAAGGCGGGTGACCTGATCTTTACCGGCACGCCGTCGGGCGTCGGCGCCGTTGAGCCCGGCGACCGGCTGCACGCAAGCATCGAGGGGCTATCGCATCTGGCGGTGAGCATTGCCGCGCCAGCGCAAGGCCAAGGCAGCGGCCCATAACCGTCGTGCGGCCAAGAACGCCTGCAGCCGGGCTAGCCGCTCCGCAGGCCCCGCGCATCCAAAATCGCTTGCGCCACCTCGGCAAAGCCCGCCCCCCGCTCTCCATCGGTCAGGTAGGCCGGCAGCGTCTTCACCTGCCCGGCGAAGCGCCGAAAATTGGCGACCGCAACGGCGTGGGGAAAGAAACCGAACATGGGCGCGTCGTTCGGCGCATCTCCGACGTAGATCCAGGCGGCTTTCTCGACATCGAGGTCGACGCCGAAACGTTCGCTCATGAGTAGGCGCGTGGTCGTGAGCTTGTCGAAATCGCCGAACCAGCAGTTCACGTGGATCGAGCTTGGCTGCGCGTGGGCGCCGCCTTCGTGGAAGACCGATACGATGTCCGCGACCTCGCGATCGTCCAGAGGCCCGACACGCTCCGCGTAGTCGATGGCGATGTCCGCCAGGCGCTCGGACAGATCGTGCGCCAACTCCGCCCGAGGCACGCGGCGCAAGGCCTCAGCCGCGAGGTTCAGCAGCCGGCGGCGATTGGCCGCCCGCTCGGCTTCGTCCTGAACGCAGCGCACCGAAAGGCTGCCGTCCGCCTCGCGCAGCATGTAGCAGGCGCCGTTCTCGCCGACCACGGCGTCCACCGGCCAGTTCAGGGCCACGTCCTCGCACCAGCCGGCCGCACGTCCGCTGACCGCCACCACCGGAATCCGCGCTGCCCTAAGCGCCGCCAGCGCGGCTTC
>JAWVYK010000281.1:0-2478 GCA_033722755.1 Rhodovibrionaceae bacterium
ACTACCTGGACTTCGCCAGTCCCGAATCGGGCCTCGGCTCCAAGATCGGGCTGGACGCCACCAACAAGTGGCCGCCGGAGACGAAGCGGGACTGGGGCGAGAAGATCCGCATGGACGCCGAGGTCGAAAAGCGGATCGACGACATCTGGTCCGAGCTCGGCCTGCCCGGCAGCGGCGCATCGATCTGGAAGTAGGTAAAAAAACGGTCCCACAGGGACAGGAGAAACGATGATCCCCGTCAGCGCCGTCTACATCGCGCTCAACGCGCTGATCCTCGTCGCCCTTGGCGTGCTTGTCGTGCGCGAGCGCTGGCGCAGTGGCGTGGGTCTCGGCATGGGCAAGGGCGATAGCCGCCTGGCCCGGCTCGTGCGCTGCCACGCCAACGCCGCCGAATACATGCCGCTTAGCCTGCTGCTCATCGTGGCGCTGGAGCTGATGGCCGCGCCGGTCTGGCTGCTCCACATCTTCGGGCTGCTTCTGACCGCCGGGCGCATCCTGCATCCCTTCGGCCTGTTGCGCTCGGCCGGGGCAAGCTGGCAGCGTGCGGGCGGCACGGCGCTTACCTGGCATGTGCTGATCCTGGCGCCGCCAGTGCTGATCTACCTCGCCGTAACCTGATGCGGCTTCATCCCGGCCGAGAAGCCCCTATATGGAGAAGCATCTTGGCCGCCATCGGCCTTTCGGCATTCATTCACCCGCACAGAGACGAGAGACCATGAGCGAGATCGAAGACGCCGCCACGCCGGCGGAGGCCAGCACCGACATGGCCGCCATGAGCGCCGAAGACATGCTGAACCTGCTCGACGATGTGATCGCGCGGGCCAAGCGTGCCGGCGCCGAGGCCGCCGACGCACTGATGGTGGAGGCCGTGTCGCTTTCGCAATCGCAGCGCCTGGGCAAGCTGGAGACGCTGGAGCGGTCCGAAGGCCGGGACCTCGGCCTGCGGGCGATCGTCGGCAAGCGCCAGGCCTGCATCTCCTGCAGCGATTTCAAGAAGGACGCCTTGGACGAGGCCATCGAACGCGCGGTAGCGATGGCGCGCAACGTACCCGAGGACAGCTATTGCGGGCTGGCCGATTCCGAAGCACTGGCGCGCGAGTGGCCCGAGCTCGACTCGGAGGACCCGCACGAGCCTGCGCCCGAGGAGCTGATCGCGCGCGCCGCGGCCTGCGAGGAGGCGGCAATGGCCGTCGAGGGGATCACCAACTCCGAAGGCGCGGAAGCGTCGTGGTCGCGCGGGCGCATTGCCCTGGCGTCCTCCAACGGCTTCGCGGGAAGCTACACCGGCACCTCGCACAGCGTCGGCGTCGCCGTACTGGGCGGCGAGGGCCTGGGCATGGAGCGGGACTACGATTTCACCTCCAAGGTCTACGCCGAGGATATGGAGGACCCGGAGACCATCGGCTGGCGCGCCGGGGAAAAGACGGTCCGGCGCCTCAACGCCCGTCAGGCGAAGACCGGACGCTATCCCATCGTTTTCGATCCACGCGTCGCCAACGGCCTGCTGCGCAGCTTCGCCGGCGCCATCAACGGCAATGCCGTGGCGCGCGGCACCTCGTTCCTGCGCGACAAGATGGGCGAAGCCGTCTTCGCCTCCGGCATCGCCCTCGTGGATGACGCGCGGCTGCACCGCGGGCTGCGCTCGAAGCCCTTCGACGCCGAGGGCATCGCCACCGCCCGGCGTCTTCTCGTTGAGGACGGGGTGCTGCAGGGCTGGATCCTCGACCTGCATTCGGCGCGCCAGTTGGGGCTGGAGACCACCGGCAACGCCTCGCGCGGGACCGGCGCACCGCCCAGCCCTTCGGCCACCAATCTTTACATGGAGCCGGGTGAGCTTTCCCCGAACGAGCTGATGGCCGACATCGCCGAGGGCTTCTACGTCACCGAGATGATGGGTCACGGCATCAACATGGTGACCGGCGACTATTCGCGCGGCGCCGCCGGCTTCTGGATCGAACAGGGCCAGATCGCCTACCCGGTTTCGGGCGTCACCGTCGCCGGCAACCTGAAGGACATGTTCGCCAACATGCGGCCCGCGAACGACCTGGAACTGCGCTACGGCGTGGACAGCCCGACCCTGAGGGTCGAGGGCATGACCCTGGCCGGAAACTAAGAAGTCAAGCCACGAGTTCCGCGGCTCCCGAATTGCGCCACCTTATCCTTGGGTCTCCGCGGAGGCGTCCGGCAAGCCTGCCTTGCGCAGGTCCTCCAGGTACTGATCAAGGTGGTCCGGGTCGATGAACTTGCCACTCAGCATCGTTCTCGCATGGTCAACCGTTTGCCCTGGTTTGCTGTCCAGGTAATTTGCGATGACGGTCTTGGCCGCTTCGATTTTGCCCAGTCTCACGTAAATTACGGCCATCATACGGCTTGCATTGATCGCAACCGATCAACGGAACCCGGCTGCCCTGGCCCCCGAGCCGGGGCCTCTTTCCCACCGCCAGTTCGGCGAGGCCCCGGGTCAAGCCCGGGGTAGCG
>JAWVYK010000282.1:0-2447 GCA_033722755.1 Rhodovibrionaceae bacterium
CTTGACCAGCCGCGCGCCCTGGAAGGCTTCGTCGAGGACCGTGGTGAGCTGGCCCATCTGCTCCTGCGTGCTGCTCGCCACCTTGCGCACGCGCCGGCCGACCCGGTTGATCGGGAAGGCGGCGGCGGGGAAGGCGAAGAAGGAGACGAGCGCCAGCAACCAGTCCTCGTAGAACATCACGCCCACCAGGGCCATCAGGGTCAGCGCGTCGCGCCCGATGCCGGTGAGCGTGTTCGAGGTGGCGTTGCGCATCATCTGGATGTCGTTGACGAAGCGCGAGACCAGCTTGCCGGGCGAGGTGGTGTTGAAGTAGGCGAGGTCGGCGCGCACCACGCGCTCGAACAGGTGGCGCTGCATGTTGGCGACGATGCGCTGGCCAACGTAGCTCATCAAGTAGGCTTGCCCGTAGGTGGCCAGCCCCTTGGCGACGAATATGCCCAGCGCGCTGGCCGCAATTGGAAGGAGCATTTCCTCGCGCCGGGCCACGAAGATGTCGTTGATGATGGGCTTGATGATCTGCGTGAAGCCCGCCGTCGTGGCGGCGACCACCGCCATGCAGAGCACCGCACCGCCCAGGCGCGGCAACTGATGGCGCAGATAGCCGCGGTAGAGGCGCTTCAGCAGCGACCAGGTACGCGTATCGGTCACCGGCGGTGGCTTGCCGCCGGCGGCCGCTGCCGCTTCGGACGCTTGCGTGGTTTCGGACAAGGCGGGCAACCTGCGTATTCGCAATCGAAAATGTGCGCGGACGATAGCATGGCCGCGGGCCGTCGCGCCACGACCCGGGGGATTGCCCCGTCGCGCGGCCGTCGCCGTCAGTTAGGCAATGGGGTGCAGGTTGTCCAGGAACTGTTCGGCCGAGCGCCGCCAGGTGAACTCCAGCGCGTAGGCCCGGCAACGCTGGGAGGGAATTTCCAGCGCCGCGCGCGCCGCCTTGCCGAGGTCGTCGTCGAGGACGCCGACGTCGTGGCCGTTGATGACGTCGAGGGGCCCGGGAACCGGATAGGCGGCGACGGGTACGCCGCTGGCCAGCGCCTCAAGCAGCACCAGGCCAAAGGTGTCGGTGCGACTGGGAAAGACGAAGACGTCGCCAGCCGCGTAATGGCAGGCGAGCTCCTCGCCGTGCATGGCGCCGAGGAACCGCGTGTCGGCATAGCGGCGCCGCAGGTGCTCGCACGCCGGTCCGTCGCCGACCACGACCTTGCTGCCCGGCAGGTCTAGCGCGAGGAAGGCCTCGATGTTCTTTTCGACGGCCACGCGCCCGATATAGATGAAGATCGGCCTTGGCAGGCTGAGGAAATCCTTGTCGCGGGGGCGGAACAGCTCGGTGTCCACGCCGCGCGTCCAGCGCTTGACGTTGGTGAAGCCGCGCGCTTCCAGCTCGCGTTGCACCGTTGGCGTGGCCACCATCAGCCCCTTGGACGCTCCATGAAACCAGCGCATGAAGCGGTAGCCGGCAGCAAGCGGAATGGGTGCCCGGGCACGAATATATTCGGGGAACCTGGTGTGATAGGCCGTGGTAAACGGCAGCCCGCGCTTCACGCAGTATCGGCGCGCCGCCATGCCAAGCGGCCCTTCGGTGGCGATCTGTATGGCCTGCGGGGCAAAACCGTCCAGGATGCGGCGCACCTTGCGCCCCGGCAGCACGGCGAGACGGATTTCCGGATAGGAGGGGCAGGGGACCGTGCGGAAGCCCTGCGGCGAGATCACTTCGACGGTGTGGTCCATCGCCCGCAGTTCCTCGACGATGCGCGAGAGCGTGCGCACCACGCCGTTGACCTGCGGAAACCAGGCGTCGGTCACCAGGGCGATGCGCATCAGGCGGCCGCCTCGATCCCCGTCTCGGAATCCGCGACCTCGGCTTTCAGCATGTTGAAGTCCCGGATTTCGGCCCAGTGGAGCAGTTCCAGGCGTCCGTCCATGTGCTCCACCAGGGCGGTGCAGCTTTCCACCCAGTCGCCGTCGTTGATGTAGAGGATATTATCGATCTGGCGCATCTCGGCCTTGTGGATATGCCCGCAGACGACGCCGTCCGCCTTGCGCCGGCGCGCTTCCTCCGCGACCGCGCGTTCGTAGTTGTCGACGAACTGCACGGCGTTCTTGACCTTGTTCTTCAGGTAAGACGACAGCGACCAGTAGCCGAAGCCGAGGCGCCGGCGCGCATGATTCACATAGGTGTTGAGCGCCAGGCAGACCGTGTAGGCCCAGTCGCCCAAAAGCGCCAGCCATTTGGCGTAGCGCACGATGCCGTCGAAAGCGTCGCCGTGCATCACCAGAAGGCGTTTGCCGTCGGCAGTCACATGGATGTCGTCCAGCTTCACCTCGACACCGCCGAAGTGCGTGCCGGTATAGTCGCGAAACGCTTCGTCGTGGTTGCCGGGCACGTAGACCACCCGGGCCCCCTTCCGGGCCTTGCGCAGCAGCTTCTGCACGACGTCGTTGTGCGC
>JAWVYK010000283.1:0-2418 GCA_033722755.1 Rhodovibrionaceae bacterium
CCCGATAGCGAAGCGCCTGGGCGGCATCGACCTCCTCCTCGGATTCGGCCAGACGAAGGTGCAGGTCGCCGACCTGCACGTCCACCGGGCGTTCGTCGCGCTTGAAATCGATCAGCACCATTGCGGTCTTGCTCCGTCCACTTGTCTCTCCCGGGCCGACTTCGGCCGACGACCGGTCAATCCTCGCCGCTCCCCCCGGCCGGCCCGTCGTCGCCGGGCGCATCGCGTCTCGGGGCTCGGCCCAGGCGCACGGCGTAAAGCTCCAGGCGGTGGTCGATGAGCTTGAAGCCGAGCGAGCGGGCCACGGCCTCCTGCAAGCGCTCGATTTCCTCGTTCTGGAACTCTATGACCTCGCCCGTGTTGACGTCGATCAGGTGGTCGTGATGTTGCTCGGGCGCTTCCTCGTAACGCGCACGGCCGTCGCCGAAATCGTGCCGCTCCAGGATGCCGGCCTCCTCGAACAGCTTGACCGTGCGGTAGACTGTCGCAATGGAGATGCGCGAGTCCACTTTCGTGGCACGTTGATAAAGCTGTTCGACATCCGGGTGGTCCGTCGACTGCGAGAGCACGCGGGCGATCACCCGCCGCTGCTCCGTCATCTTCAGGCCCTTGTCGGCGCAAAGCCGCTCGATCCGGTCAGGCATGAGGTTCCGTCTTGGTGGCCGTGCAACAGATGCGCGTTACAGATGCGTCGCCATTCGGCGGCCGGAGTATAACCGATTGCGCGCGGCCCGCATAACGCAGACCGCGCGCCCGGCTTTTGCCATTGTGACGTCTGCAAGAACCTTCGCGCAAGGCTTGGCGGCCAAGGCCAACCGGCCGCAATGCAAGCGGCCAGCCGCCTACCTGCGGCCGCGCGTGCCCAGACCGATCTGCTTGGCCAGTTTGCTGCGCTGCTTTGCGTAGTTGGGCGCCACCATCGGATAGTCCGCCGGCAGGCCCCATTTTTCCCGGTACTCTTCCGGAGTCATGTCGTAGGCCGTTTTCATATGGCGTTTGAGCATTTTCAGCTTCTTGCCGTCCTCCAGACAGACGATGTAGTCGGGCTGCACCGACTTCTTGATCGGGACCGCCGGGGTCAGCTTGGTTTCCGCTTGCTCCGCGCCGCTTTCCAGTCCCGCGAGTGTGCCGTGCACGTCCCGGATCAGTTGCGGCAGGTCCGAGATAGCGACCGTATTATTGGCCACATGCGCGGCAACGATATTGGCCGTAAGACCCAAAAGTTCATTCGGTTTAGTTTCTTCGCTCATTTTGTCGACCTGACTCCTTATGCAAACCCGTGAGCTATTGTATAGAAGCTAACTTTTATTATTCAATATCTCCAGCCGAAAAAATAAGTAATTCAGCAGGAACTCAATTTCAGAATCCCGGTCAGACGAGACACAATACCAGAGGCAAATGGCCAACATCGCGCCGGCCCTTCACTTAATTTCTTGCAGTCAAACAAGGCAATAGGTCAAGAATCGGTTCCAGATCATTATTTTTCTTATATTTCATGCGCCCAGTTGGCCAGCCTTCGCTGAAGCAGCGAACGCGCGAGGATGCGCGCGTCCGTCGCGCGTCCGTCTTCGCGCGGGTAATAGCCCTCGCGCCGTCCGCATTCGACGAATCCCGCAGCTTCGTAGAGCCGGGCGGCCCTGCAATTATCTGCGGCCACCTCCAGGTAGAGGCGCCGCGCCCCTGCCTTGGCCGCCAACCCCATCGCCGCGTCCAAGAGCCGCCGGCCCACCCCGCGCCTCTGCTGCGCCGGCGCCACACAGAAGGTCACGATCTCCGCCTCGTCGGCGGCGCTGCGGAGCATGATGAACCCGGCCGGCGCGCCCTCTGCGCCACGGTTGTCAGCGGACCTCACAGCGATCAGCGCGCTGACGCCCGGAAGCGCCAGCAGGCGAGCCATCGCCGCGGCGTCCCAAACATCCGCGCCAGTGAACGCGCTCGCGTGCAGCCTGGCCAGCAGGTCCGCATCCCCGGCCCCGGCCCGGCGCAGACTTAAACCCCGGGAGCCTTCGGCGCTCATTGCGGCAGGGTCACGTCCGGCGGCCGCAGATAAAGCGGACGCGGTGGCGCGGCGGGTGCCCGCGGCATATCCCGCGATGCCAGAAGTTGCGCGAGGCTGGCCGCATTCGGCTGCGCCGGCGTTCCGGTTTGCCGCGCCACCCCAGTGGCCGCGACGCCTGCCGCTTCGAGCGCGGCCAGCGCCGTCGGTTCCGCATCGCCCGCCACCAGGACCGCTTGCTCGAGGCCCTCTTCGGCCGAGTCCGAGACGTATTCGGCCAGCAGTTCGGGCCGGAGGGCGGCGGGCTCGCCTTGGACCACGCCGCAGCCGTCGAAGACCTGGACATAGATGTCCGCGCGCTTGGCGTCGAGCGCGACGAGGACGCGCCGCGCCGCGTCCGCCGGCGTCAGCAGTTCCTCCGG
>JAWVYK010000284.1:0-2194 GCA_033722755.1 Rhodovibrionaceae bacterium
ATATAATGCGAAAATCAATCGCTTAGAGACATTTGACCGAACGCAGCAAGTCGATGGTCCCGCACGCTGGCTACGTGCGTGGAAGCTGTCGCAGCGAGCCCGAAAGCAAGTGCGGTTCGCAAAACCGGCATGGGATGCAGTCTCGATCTTCGCCGGGTGTGCCAGTATGCTCGCGCCCGCGAACACGAAGCCGAGGAGGAATGCCGCCATGGCCGGGCCGCTCGAAGGCGTGCGGGTGCTGGACACGACGTCGATGATTTCCGGACCGCTGGCGACCATGCTGTTGGCCGATCAGGGCGCCGAGGTCATCAAGGTGGAAAATCCGGCGCTGGGTGACCACACGCGCAGCGTCGCCAACCGACGGGGCGGTTTCTCGGCCAGTTTTCTCAACAACAACCGCAACAAGCGCTCGGTGGCGCTAAACCTGAAGCACGCAGACGGCCTCGATACGTTGAAGCGGTTGGCGGCGGATTGCGACGTCTTCGTGCAGAACTTCCGCCCCGGTGTGGCCGATCGCATCGGCATCGGCGAGGACGCGATCCGCGCCGTTCGCCCGGACGTGGTCTACGTCTCGATCAGCGGCTTCGGGGAGCAGGGTGATTATGCGCAAAAGCCGGTCTACGACCCGCTGGTGCAGTCGCTTTCAGGTCTGACGACGGTGCAGGCGGGCTCCGACGAGGCGCGACCAAGGCTGGTGCGGACGATCCTGCCCGACAAGCTGACCGGCATGACGGCGGCTCAGGCCATCTGCGCCGCCTTGTATCGTCGGCTGCGCACGGGCGAGGGGCAGCACATCAAGCTTTCCATGCTGGGCAGCGTTGTCGCGTTTCTTTGGAGCTCCGACATGGGCAGTCAGACCTTCGTCGGCGGCGAGTTCGCCCAGCAGGAGGCGGCGAGCTTCATCGATCTCATCTATGAGACGCGCGACGGCTACATCTCCATTGCCGTGCAGAGCGACAAGGAGTGGGCGGCGCTGGCCCGCGCTCTGGGCAAGCCGGAATGGCTGGAGGACGCCCGTTTCAAGACCCCCGAACTGCGCCATCGCAATATCGACCAGCGCCTGAACCTCACGCAGAAGGCCGTGGGACACCTGACGACCGAGGAGCTTCTGGCGATGCTCGAGCCCGCGGGCGTTCCCTGCGCGCCGGTGCTGACCCGCAACGAAATGATCGGCCACCCGCAGGTGGGGGCCAACGCAATCGTGGTGGAAAGCGAGCATCCGCAGGCGGGCACTCTGCGCCAGGCGGCCCCGCCGGCCGAATTCTCGAAAACGCCGGCGGGCATTCGCTTCGGCGCGCCGCGCCTCGGCGAGCATACGCGCGAAGTGCTTCTGGCCGTCGGCTACAGCGAGGAGGAGGTCCGCCGCCTGGCGCAGGACGGCGCCATTGGCCTCGCCGAAGCGCGGGAGACGGCGACATGATCGACTTCTACTACTGGCCGACACCCAACGGCTGGAAGGTCGCGATCATGCTCGAGGAGTGCGGCCTGCAATACCGCATGATCCCGGTGAACATCGGCAAGGGCGATCAGTTCGACCCGGATTTCCTGGCGATCAGCCCAAACAACCGGATGCCGGCGATCGTCGACCACGACGCCGGCAGCGAGCCGGTCCCGGTGTTCGAGTCCGGCGCGATCCTGCTTTATCTCGCCCGCAAGACCGGGCGTTTCATGGCGAAGGACGAGCGCGGGCGCAAGGAGAGCGAGGAGTGGCTGTTCTGGCAGGTCGGCAACCTGGGCCCCATGGCCGGACAGCTCAGCCATTTCCGCAACTACGCCCCGCACGAAGATGCCTATGCGCTGGAGCGCTACTCCGGCGAATATGCGCGTTGCCTGGCGGTTATGGAGACTCGCCTGGAGGGCCGTGACTTCATCGTCGGCGACTATTCCATCGTCGACATGTGCTGCTGGCCCTGGGTGCTGATCGCAAAGCCGCTGGGCCAGCCGCTCGACGAGTTCCCGAACGTGGCACGGTGGCGCCAAACGGTGAAAGAGCGCCCGGCCGTTCAGCGTGCGGTCGATCTGGGAAAGGAATATCGACGCAGCGAAGGGCCGAGCGAGGAGGAGCGCAAGTTGCTGTTCCAGCAGAACGCCGAAAGCCTGCGCGGCAAATCATGAGCGGCGGCGCGCGGGCGCGCGCTCACTCGATCCTGACGCTCGTCGTCAAGGGCCCGCCCGGCAGGCCGCGCAGGGTATA
>JAWVYK010000285.1:0-2184 GCA_033722755.1 Rhodovibrionaceae bacterium
CGAGCTGTGGGATTAAGGGTCTGCGCAGACGTGCAGTTCGCTGTCCATCCTTCGACGGATGATCCAAGCTTGGATAAACCTGTCCGTTGGAATGGTGCCGACTTTCTTGAAGCCGCTGGGATCGACGCTGATGATGCCGAGGATCTTGCCGATACGGTGGTCGATGGCGCATGGTCCTCGCTGTTTCGTGCGGAAAACTACGTAACGGCGTTCATTCGCACCTCTCTCGATCACTGAGCACAATCGCAAAATAGCGGAGGTCGTCGAGAATTCTCTCGGAACACACGCAAGCGGATGCGCCGTGAAAGCGGATTTCGCTTAGCCAGTTCGACCTCTGAGACGTCACCCCCGGCCCCTGCCACCGCGGCGGGGGTCGGCTTTCACATATAGCAGCGCAAAAGCCCGGGCGTTCAGCCGCGGGCGGCCGGGTAGTCCTCGGGCACGATCAGCCGAAGCGCGTTCGGCACGATGCGGGCGGAAAGCGGCATGCGCGTCAGCACGTCACCGTCGCCCTGGATGGGCTCGTCCGCCGGCGGCTGCGCCTCGTCGAAAGTCACATCGACCTCCCGGCCCGGCACGATGCGAAAGCCGCGCGCCCGCGGCAGCCAGCCGAACTTCAGCGCCAAGGCATAGCGGATCACTGCCATGCGCCCCGGAATCTGGAACAGGCAGACCTCGAAGACGGGACGCTCAAGCCGAGCGTCGGGGGCGATCACATAGGCACCGCCGTAGGAGCGGGCGTTGGCGATGATGACCGAATAGGCTTCGTGCTCCACGCCGTCGATGCGCACGGCATACCGCGCGAATCCGCCACGCAGCAGGTTCTTCAGGCCGGCCAGGATGTAGGCGCCCTTGCCCAGCTGCCGCTTGACGTCGATGTTGACGTCCGCCACCGCGCGCGCATCGAAGCCGACGCCCGCCATGAGCAGGAATTTGCGGTCGTTCGCCTCGCCCACCGAGGCCTCCAACAGCGGCCCGAAGGCGAGCGTGCGCGCGACTGCACGCGGCTCCAGATCCTGTCCGATCTCGCGCGCCAGGACGTTGGCGGTCCCCAGCGGGATGAGGCCGAGCGGTTTGCCGCTCATGCCCAAACCGTTCACCATCTCGTTGACGGTGCCGTCGCCGCCCGCCGCCACCACCGCGTCGAACTCCGCTGCCTTGCCCGATGCCTGCCGGGCCAGGCTTTCTGCGTCGCCGGGGCCTGAGGTCTCGCGCAGGCGCACCACGCAGCCCAGTTTTGAAAGCTCCTTGAGCACGGCGCGCAGCCGCTGGTGTTGGCCCCAGCCCGCGGTGGGGTTGAAGACGACCAGCAGCCGCCGGGCCGCAGCCGGGGCCCGGGATGGCTCGCCACGCGTGGGCGCCTGGCGCGCCCGTGTGTCCGCTGGCCCGTCCTTTTCCAGGGTCATGGGGGAACAGCGCCTTTCGTGACACTTTTGTTAAGAATTAGGCAAATTGCCGATAAATGATCGATGAGTTCCGCTTCTGTATTCTTTCTGACACAAAATATGGGTATAGGTCACGCCAAATTACGCAAGACAATGCGTTCGCCGATTCGGGGGTATAGTCATGGCGGAAGCAGACGACATAAAGTTCGTCGGCCCGAAACGCTACCGGGCCATCTTCCTGTCCGACATTCATCTGGGCACGCGCGGTTGCAAGGCCGAATTTCTGCTGGATTTTTTACGGTACAACGACGCCGAAACCATCTACCTGGTCGGCGACATCGTCGACGGCTGGCGGCTGAAGCGCTCCTGGTACTGGCCGCAGGCGCACAACGACGTCGTGCAGAAGCTGCTGCGCAAGGCCCGGAAGGGGGCCCGGGTGGTCTACGTGCCCGGCAACCACGACGAGGCCTTCCGCGACTACACCGGCACGCACTTCGGCGGCGTCGAGGTGAAGCTGGACGACATCCATGTGACGGCCGACGGCAAGCGCCTCCTGGTCATGCACGGCGACGCCTTCGACGGCATCGTGCGCTACGCCAAGTGGCTGGCGCTTCTGGGCGACTGGGCCTACACGGTCTGCCTGACCCTCAACACCTATGTGAACCATGCGCGCCGGCGGTTCGGCTTCGGCTACTGGTCGCTGTCGTCTTACCTGAAGAACAAGGTCAAGAACGCCGTGCAGTTCGTCGACAACTACGAACGCGCGGTCGCGGAGGAAGCGCGCCGGCGCAAGGCGGAC
>JAWVYK010000286.1:0-2096 GCA_033722755.1 Rhodovibrionaceae bacterium
CATCCATACATTCGCGTCGGCGAAGGGGACGCACAAACCAAGCAGATCAAAACATGGGGCCCCACTGCGCGCAATCAAACTCGCCGGTTCCCCGCGAACGCCGTTCGTCGTAACGACGACCCACGGCCGCGTAGTTTTCGCACTGCAAAAATCCAATGAATCTCGATTGGTAAGATCGTGTTCTAGTATTCGGGTCAAAAAGCCGACAAAATTTTTTGAGAAAAGCCCAAGCTCTCACTTCCTATTTTTGATGGACATTTAATTCGGTGCAGGCTATTCGGTTTTCTTCGCTACTAAACATGCGGCAAGCATGGACCTTGAGGCAAAACCATGGACCAGCAGACCGAAAAGCTTTCTTCCTCTCAGTTACTCAAGATGACCGCCGATGTGGTGGCAGCCTTCGTCGCGAACAATCCCGTGGCAAGCGGCGATCTGACCGGGGTCATTCAGACCGTCCACGGAACCCTGTCCGATTTGAATAACGGCGGTGGGGCCGAAGCGGAACCGCAAAAGCCCGCCGTTCCGATCAAGCGTTCCGTCACGCCGGAGTACATCGTGTGCCTGGAGGACGGCAAAAAGCTCAAGATGTTGAAGCGCCACCTCCGGACCACCTACCAGATGACGCCGGAGGAATACCGCGCCAAATGGGGCCTGCCGCACGATTATCCTATGGTCGCACCCAGTTACGCGCAGCAGCGCTCCGAGTTCGCCAAGAAGATCGGGCTGGGCAAGAGCCCTGGCAAGCGGAGGCGGCGTGCGCGGGCCTGAGATCGGCCTTCGTTCGAGAACATACCCGCGTATGCGAACCCAACAGCGTGCAGGACGTTTGCCCCTGTAACGGGACATCGCCGCGCTTAGGGCTGCTTTCGAGGCCCTTGGCGGCGATATACCCGCGCTATCGGCACTGCGAAGCTTGCGCCGGCCAACATTGAATGGCCGATTTTTGCACCGTTGCCATTAGTTTGGCTGGCACCTCTTCGCATTGCCGAGGTGGTTTTGCTATAACCGCGCCGCCGCGCGGGAACAGATTTCGGCCGCGAGCGCGGCTGAATCGGTTCTCCAAGCGGGGTGCGATAAACAACCGACCCATACGAGGGAGGATCAGATGTTTAAATTACTGCGCAACGGTCTGGCGCTCGGCGCAATTGCCGGCGCAGCCATGTTCGCAGGCCAGGCCGCGGCTCAGGATGTGAAAATCGGGGCCGTGATGCCGCTGACCGGCGACCTGCAGGCTTTCGGCAAGAACGACGTCGAGGGCGTCCAGTTGGCCGTGAAGGAAATCAACGCCGCCGGCGGCGTGCTGGGCCAGGAGCTCGGGCTCGCCATCGCGGATACGCGCACGAGTCCGCAGGCCGGCGTCGATGCCGCACGCAAGCTCGTCAATGTTGAGAACGTTGCGGGCCTAGTCGGCGCGCTGTCCAGTGGCGTGACGATTCCGATCGCCAAGAGTGTCAGCAGCCAGGAAGGCGTGCCGCAGATTTCCAACGCCTCGACCTCGCCGGTGATCACGAACCTGGAGGACAACGGCTATCTGTTCCGCACAGTGCCGTCGGATAAGCTGCAGGGCGTGGTTCTGGGCGACCTCGTCGCCGACCAGGGCCTGACCAAGGTCTCCACGGTCTTCGTGAACAACGACTACGGCGAGGGCCTGGCCGACGTCTTCAAGTCGCAGTTTGAGAAGCGCGGCGGCAAGGTCTTGGCCCATCTGCCCTATGAGAAGGGCAAGGCCTCCTACCGCGGCGAGCTCAGCCAGGCCGCCAAGGGCGACCCGGAAGCGCTGCTGCTGATCGGCTATCCGGAAAACGGCGTTACCATCATCCGTCAGGCGCTGGAGGGCGGCTACTTCGACCGCTTCATCCTGACCGACGGCATGAAGGCGCCCGAGGTGGTCGAGGCCATCGGCGGACAGTACATGAAGGACACCATCGGCAGCACGCCGACGGCCTTCGACACCGCCGGGGCGGACTACTTCCAAAAGGCTTACGAAAAGGAGTACGGCGAGCTTCCGCCGAAGCCCTTCATCGACACCGCCTACGACGCCGCCTATCTCCTGGCGCTCGCCATGGAGCAGGCCGGCTCCACCGACGGTGAGGCGA
>JAWVYK010000287.1:0-2048 GCA_033722755.1 Rhodovibrionaceae bacterium
CGAGCGGCAGCTTCCAGAGCCTGCCGGATGCGGCGAAGTGGCTGCTGTCGGCCGGCATGATCCTCGGCCGGCTGGAGCTCTTCACCGTCCTAATCCTCTTCTCACCCGCTTTCTGGCGCGGCTAGACTGCGGTCCCGGACACACGCAGATCCGCGCGGAGGCCTGCCCGCCCATGCCCGAACACTATTCGCCGGTTCAGATGATCGAAAAGCTGATCGGCTTCGACACCACGTCGGCCAAGTCGAACCTGGAGCTGATCGATTTCGCGGAGAACTATCTGCAGGCCTACGGTCTGACCACGCGGCGCACCGCGAGCGACGACGGCAAGAAGGCGAACCTGTTTGCGACCCTCGGGCCGGAGCGCGAGGGCGGTGTCGTGCTGTCGGGCCACACGGACGTGGTTCCCGTGGACGGACAGCCGTGGGACAGCGATCCCTTCGAGGTGGTGGAGAAGGACAGCCGGCTCTACGGCCGCGGCACCTCCGACATGAAGTCCTTTCTGGCGGTGGCCATGGCGCTGGTGCCCGAGTTCAGCGGGCGCAGCCTGTCGCGGCCGATCCACCTGGCGCTGTCATACGACGAAGAAGTCGGGTGTCTGGGCGTTGGACGGCTGATCGAGGATCTGCGGGCAAACCTGCCGCTGCCTGCGATGGTGGTGATCGGCGAGCCGACATCCATGCGCCTGGTCAACGCGCATAAGGGCTGCCAGGTGCAACGCACGACGGTGACCGGCCTGGATGCGCATTCCAGCCAGTCGCACCGCGGCGCCAGCGCCATCATGGCCGCCGGCCGCCTGGTCGGCTTCCTGGCGGATTTCGCCGAGGAGAAGAAGCGCGAGCAGGACGACGCGCGCTTCGAGCCGCCGCACACCACCTTCAACGTCGGCCTCATCGAGGGCGGCACGGCCCTCAACATCATCCCCAAGCGTTGCAGCTTCACCTGGGAATACCGTGCCTTGCCGGACGACGACCCGGCGGACATCCGCGCCCGCTTCGACGCATACGCGAGCGATCGGGTGCTGCCGAAACTGCGGCAGAGCGCACCCGAGGCGGACATCGTCACCGAGCAGCTTGCGCGCGTGCCGCCGCTGAAACCGGAGGGCGACTCGCCGGCGGAGGACCTCGTCCGGCGGCTGACGGGAGCCAATGAATGCGCGGCCGTGGCCTTCGGCACCGAGGGCGGCCTCTTCCAGGAAGCCGGCATGTCGACGGTTGTCTGCGGGCCCGGCTCCATCGATCAGGCGCACCAGCCCAACGAGTTCATCGACCTCTCGCAGGTCGAGGAGTGCCGCGGCTTCCTCCTCAGGTTGGCGGATTGGGCGGCGGGCGAGGCCGCCGGCTAGCCGGCGATATAACTGCCGAAGACGCGCCGTAGCGTGGGCTCAAGCTCGGCGTCGAAGTCGCGCCCCAGCTTTTCGATCATGCCGTGGATTGCCCGCTCGCGTTCGTTCAGGCTCGCATCCTCGGCGACGGTCAGGCTGCGTGTCGCCTCCACCACCGCGCGGGCCCAGCTCCCGTCCGACCGCTGCAGCGAGACCTCCACCTCCAGGCGCGAGTTGTAGCGCACCGCCTGTTCGACCTTGAAGGTGCCCAGCAGGCTGTCGTCGGTCTCCAGCGGCTCCTGCACGACCGAGGCATCGGCGATGGTATAGACGACCTTTCCGCTGCTGCCCGCCGCCGCAAGCCGGTCGCGCGCCCAGTTGCGCGCCACATCGGCGGGCGTGACCTGCAGCAGGTGGTCGACATGCGGGCCGGCCATGGGCGGCCGGTAGGCCTGAACCACCTCGATTTGCGCGACGCCGACCTGCAGCGGCGGCTTGTGTCTGAAGGTGATCTCGGGCAGGACGTTGCGCTCCACACGCGTCTGGCACGCGCTCAGAGCCAGGAGCACGACCGCCGCGCAGACGGCGAAGAGCCGCAGAGAAGCGGAGCGCCGGACGTCGCGCTGACTGACGGCAGCAGAAGTCATCCAAACCCCCTTGCTTGTCCGGACGCAGCCGGCTGCGCCGCGCTTCAGGATGCGAAAAGCCGGTCCAGGGCCGCGTCGTC
>JAWVYK010000288.1:0-1987 GCA_033722755.1 Rhodovibrionaceae bacterium
CGCATCGGTCACCGCCTCGATGTAGAGCAGGATCGCCCGCGTGCCGCTGTCGCGCGCCAGGTAATCGAGCATGTCGCCAAAGTCGACGTCGCTCATCCCGCCCAGCGAGACGACATGGGAGAAGCCGATGCCGCGCGGCGTCGCCCAGTCGAGCATGGCGGTGACCATTGCGCCGGATTGCGTGACGAAGGCGAGGTCGCCGGATTTTGGCGCGATGTGGCTGAAGCCGGCGTTGAGGCCGGCGCCCGGCACCATGACGCCCAGGCAGTTCGGCCCGACGAT
This sequence comes from Rhodovibrionaceae bacterium, assembly GCA_033722755.1. Classification (GTDB taxonomy): domain Bacteria; phylum Pseudomonadota; class Alphaproteobacteria; order Kiloniellales; family Rhodovibrionaceae; genus JAWVYK01. The sequence goes on from JAWVYK010000288.1 coordinate 283, forward strand.
GCGCAGCAGATGCGGCCGCGCCGCGTCGAGCATGGCCTGCAGGCGCTCGCGCCCCGCGGCATCTTCACCCTCCCCGAACCCGGCGGTGATGACGACGGCGGCCCTGGTGCCGCGCGCTCCCAGCTGTTCGATGATGCCGGGAACCGTCTCCGGCGGGGTCGCGACCACCGCCAGCTCGGGCGCCATCGGCAATTCGGCGACCGAATGGTAGGTGAGCGCGCCCAGAATGGATTCGTGCTCCGGATGCACCGGCATGACCGGCCCGCCGAATCCGCCGTTGAACAGGTTGTGAGCGACGACCGCTCCGACGGATTTCGGCTTGCGGCTGGCGCCGATCAGGGCGACGGAGCGGGGACGAAAAAGGTGTTCGAGGTTGCGAATGGACATGCGCGTCGATCTACGCGGGACCGGCGGCCCGCGCCCTTCCAGATGAATTCAACAGCTCTATTGCTTACAGCTAATATCTTAGCAAACTTATGCTGCAGCGCACAATTACATCTGCATGACACCGCGGAATCGGGCGGTAAAGCGCCATTCAGCCACTTCCCGCGTTCTGCAGGGCTTGCTTGTAGGCCTTCGTGGCATCCTCGCCGAAGGTGCAGAAAACCACCTTGTCGATCGGCGGATCCTCGCGTTCGAGAAACTCGCTGACGGTCTCGACGGCGATCTTGGTGGCGCGCTCCAACGGATAGCCGTAGACGCCGGTGGAGATCGCCGGAAAGGCGACGGTGCGCGCCCCCGCCTCGACGGCCTGCTTCAGTGAGGTCCGGTAGGCCGAGGCCAGCAGCGCGTCCTCGTTGCGATCGCCGCCGTGCCAAACGGGGCCCACGGTGTGGATGACATGCTTGGCCTTCAGCTTGAAGCCGGGCGTGGTCTTGGCATCGCCGGTGTCGCAGCCGCCGATTTCCGCGCAGGCTTCGGCCAGTTCCGGTCCGGCGGCCCGGTGAATCGCGCCGCAGACGCCGCCGCCCGGCTTCAGCCGGTCGTTGGCTGCGTTGACGATGGCGTCCACATCCAGCTTGGTGATGTCGCCTTCGGCCACCTCGATCCGCTCCGTCGCGCCGGAGCCATTGCTATCGCCGGCCATGGGTTCTGCCTCCCTGTGCCATCTGGTTTGCCTCGATACTGTGCAATGACGTCAACGTCCGGCGGCGGCATCCGGGTCTGCCCGGTAGGCGTTTTCCTCGGTTCGAACGCGCCGGGCGTGGTGAATCAGCACGACGACCAGCAGGATCGCCGGCAGGCCCACGCCGGCGGCATAGAGGAAAAAGCTGGTGTAGCCGACGGAATCGACCATGACGCCCGAGAATCCGCCGATGAACTTGCCCGGCAGGGTCATCAGCGAGGAGAAGAGCGCGTATTGCGTGGCCGTGTAGGCGGTGCTGGTGAGGCTGGAGAGATAGGCGATGAAGACCGAACCGGCGAGACCCGCGCTCAGGTTGTCGGCGCTGATCGTGACCGCCAGGAAGCCGACGTCGGCGCCAATCTCCGACAGCACGGCGAAGAGCAGGTTGGTCGAGGCCACCATCACCGCGCCCAGCATCAGCGGACGCATGATTCCAAAGCGCACCACCAGCGCGCCGCCGAGGAAGGCGCCGAGGATCGACATGACGAGGCCGTAGACCTTGGTGACCGAGGCGATCTCCGCCTTGGAGAAGCCGAGGTCGATATAGAAGGGATTGGCCATCACGCCCATGGTGATGTC
>JAWVYK010000289.1:0-1905 GCA_033722755.1 Rhodovibrionaceae bacterium
AACGTCCGCCATACGCGCGGAGTCATAGACGTTCATCTGGCAGCCGTAGGTCTTGATGTAGAGCTTTTTTGACAATCTCGTCCCAAAAAAGGCCGTTGAACCGTTGTCGCCGGTCCCACTTGCGCCGGCGAGGCGGGAACGCAGCCGCAACCAATGCCAAGCAGACGACACCCGTCCGCCCTATCTAGGCGAGGCGCGGCGCCGCCTCAATAGCCGATCACAGCATACCATCGCCGGGCCATGCGCCACAACGGCGGGCCAACGTCGCCGGCAAGGAAGTTTTGCCATGCTTTCGCGGGAGATTCCCGGCCGTCACGCGGGTTGGGGACCGCCTTGGCCCGCCGGCCCCAGCTTGCCGCCGGCGACCTCCGGCGGCTGGCCGAGCTGCTGCGAATGCCCGGACAGGGCGGAGGCGAGCCCCCGGGCGACCACGCGCTGGCAGTGCTCCGCCATGGCCTTGCGCGATTGGAAATCGTCAATCGTCGCAGGCTTGTGGAACTCCACCACCACGGTCAGTTTCCCCATGCCCAGCGCTTCGAAGACGTGCGGCCCCAGCTCCATGTCGCCGTACCAGGCGAAGAACGGCCGCAGCGAGCGGCCCATGGGCATGCCGTCGAGCCGCGTGTACGCGATCGAGACCGGCTGCACGACCAAGGGCGCGCCGTGTGGGCGGCGCTCCGCCACGGAAAACAACGCGCTCTTGAAGGGCAGGACGCGGTTGCCGTCGCCGCTGGTGCCTTCGGGAAACAGGATCAGGTCGTCGTCGGCGTCCAGGCGCTCTGCGATCTGGTCGCGCTGGCGCGCCGCATGGTTGCTGCGCCGCTCGACAAAAACCGTGCGCTGCAGTTTCGCCAGCCAACCGAAAAGCGGCCATTGGGCGACTTCCGCCTTGGCCACGAAGCTGCCGCCGTAGATCAGCGAGGCGAGCACAGGGATATCGAGATAGGAGGCGTGATTGCACACGTACAGCGTTGGATGCTCACGCGACTTCCGGCCGCGGCGTTGTACGCGTATGCCAAAGATCTTCAGGCACTGCCGGTGATACCAGTAGGGAATCTTGCGCGACCAGTCCCGGTGCACCATCAGTGCGATGCCCTGCGCGGCCATCAGAGGCGCGGTCAGGCCGACGTAGGCGAGAATGCGGAGCGCCGCGCGGGTGGGCGAACCAATGATCATGGGACGGCAGCCTCAATCCTCGTTGTCCGAGGAGTCCCTTCGGTTGAAAGTATAATGGCGATAATACTTGTCCGTCACCAGGTCGGTCTTGACCACCACGCAGACGTCGGTGGTGTTGAACTGCGTGTCCACCACGGCCCCGTCGCCGACGAAGCCGCCAAGCCTGAGATAGCCTTTGACCAGCGGCGGCAGGCTGGCGAGCGCACGCTTGCGGTCGACCGCGTCGGGCTCCAGAAGGTTCATCTTTTCGTAGCGTTCGGGCAGGGCCACGGGGCGCAGCGCCGGCGGGGCGAGATGATGCTGGTAGAGATAGGATAGCTGCGGGGCCATCGCCTGCGGGTCGGTGCCGTGCAGGCTGGCGCAGCCGAACATCAAATGAATGTCGTAGTGCAGCACGTATTCGGCGATGCCGCGCCAGAGCAGCTGCATGGTGCTGCTCTTCCGGTAATCCGCGTCGACGCAGGAACGGCCCAGCTCGAGCACCTCGCCGGGATAGGCCAGCAGGTTGGAGATGTCGTATTCGTCGCTGGTGTAGAACTGGCCGCGTTTCTTCGCCGCCTCCCGGCGCATGACGCGGTAGGTGCCGATCACCGCCTCGGCGCCCTGGCCGCGTTTGCGGTCGAGCACCACAATGTGGTCGCAGTAGGGATCGAAGGAATCGCGGTCGCGCTTGCTGGCCGCCGTCTCGCGCGAGGGCTTTGCCTGCATCTCCTCGTAGAACACCCGATA
>JAWVYK010000290.1:0-1733 GCA_033722755.1 Rhodovibrionaceae bacterium
GCGAAATCGATCGTCTTCCTCTCGAAGTCCTCGGGCAACTGAACGCCCATGGCGCGTCCGACGGCCGCGGCCTCGTGCACCATCGTCTGGAACCGCTCCCAGGCCGTGGGGTCCTGCCTGACCCCGCCAATGGGCGCGCGCGCAAGCGCCGTCGCCCCGGCGAAGGGCGCCAGGAAGCAGAATTTCTCCCAGATGTCGCGGTGGATATCGTCGCTCACTCTCGCCTCGATCCCGGCGGTCTTGCAGGCGTCCAGGAACGCCGCGAGGCGCTCCGATTTGCGCCCGTCCAATTCGCCGAACACCAGGCGCGCGAAGTCGCTCACATGGCGAATTACGCCGGGGGATTCGACCTCGCTGCCGATGTAGGCCACGCCCCCGGCGACGTGCGCCTGTCCGACGGCCGCCGCGACCTCGGATTCCGCTTCCACGCCGTTTTGAAGCGGGATGATCGCGCCGTCCTTGGCCAACACGTCGGCGCAACGCCGCGCGGCGTCCGCGACATCCCAAAGCTTGACGCAAAGCAGCACCACGTCCGCCGGGCCGAGGTCCGCGGCTTCCTGTGAGGCCGTGACATCCGGAAGATGCAGCTCACCGAACGGCGAGATCAGCCTGAGGCCGTCACCGCGCAGCGCCTGCAGTTGCCGGCCCCGGGCAACGAAGCCGACGGGATAGCCGGCCTCGGCCAGGCGACCGCCGAAATAGCCGCCGACCGCGCCGGCGCCATAGACGATGATGCGCGGGTGATCTTTGGTTCTGGAACCGCCGTTCCCCAAAGCTCGCTCCCGTCAACCGCTCAGCCGAGCGCTTCGCAGGCCCGTTTGATGCGCTTGCAGGCTTCCTCCAGCGCTTCGGTGGAGGTGGCATAGGAAATGCGAAAATGCGGGCTGAGGCCAAACGCCTCGCCCTGCACGGCGGCGACCTTCTCGCCCTCCAGCAGGTAGGCCACAAAGTCACTGTCGCTTCCGATGCGCTTGCCCTCGGGCGTCTTCTTGCCGATCACGCCCTCGCACGACGGGTAGACGTAGAAGGCTCCCGCGGGCTTGGGGCAGTCCAGACCGGGACAATCGTTGATCATCTGGACCACCAGGTCGCGGCGCGATTTGAAGGTCTCGTTGTGCTTCGCGATGAAATCCTGCGGACCGTTCAGCGCTTCCACAGCCGCCGCCTGGCTGACCGAAGACGGGTTGGAGGTGGATTGCGACTGTACCTTCGCCATGGCCTTGACGAGATCGGCCGGGCCGCCGGCAAAGCCGATGCGCCAGCCCGTCATGCAGTAGGCCTTGGACACGCCGTTCATGGTGAGCGTCCGCTCGTAGAGGTCGGGCACCGCCTGCGCCACGGTCGAGAAGACGAAATTGTCGTAGACCAGGTGCTCGTAAATATCATCGGTCAGAACGTGGACCTGCGGGTGCTGCTTCAGCACCTCGCCCAGCGCGGCCAGCTCGTCGCGGGTGTAGGCGGCGCCGGTCGGATTCGATGGGCTGTTGAGGATCACCCACTTGGTCTTCTCGGTGATGGATTCCTCCAGCGAGTCGGGCTGCAGCTTGAAACCGTTGGCCTGCGTGCAGGGCACGATCACCGGCTCGCCCTCGGCCAGCAGCACCATGTCCGGGTAGGAGACCCAGTAGGGCGCGGGTATGATCACCTCGTCGCCCGGGTCGAGCAGGGCCTGGGCCAGGTTGTAGAAGGCCTGCTTGCCGCCGCAGGTGACGATGATCTGCTCGGCGGTGAAC
>JAWVYK010000291.1:0-1509 GCA_033722755.1 Rhodovibrionaceae bacterium
CAGCAGTTCGCCGGGACGCAGGAGGAAATCCGGATTGCTCGGCTTGCCGAAACGTTCGTTGCCGCGCGCAAAGGTCTCGTAGATCAACAATCCGCCAGAGCCCACGCAATCGAGGATCGTCGGCAGAATCGGGCGATAGAGATAGTTTGTGACCACCACGCAAGCGAAACGCCGGCCGGCCAGAGGAAAGGCGGCGCCGTCCTCCAGGTCGGCCTCGATGATTTCCGCGTCCCCGCGCGCCCCGAGGTCCGCCAAGGCGCTCGTGTCCCGGTCGACGAAGGTCACCGGATGGCCGCGCTCCAGAAAAAGCCGCCCGTGCCGGCCGCCACCGCAGGCCAGGTCCAGCACCTCTCCGGCCGGCGCCAGCGGGGCGAAACGAACCACCCAGGCCGACGGCTGCGAGGCGCGGCCATGAGCGGCTTTGCCGCCGGCATTTTGGCTGGGAGCTTGTCCTTTGCCCTGCATCCCGCCATTTAATGGCAAGCACACGGCGAAGGCAAAAGGCCCGCGCGATGATTTTATACGACCTCAAATGCGACAAGGGACACGTCTTCGAGGCGTGGTTCCACAGCTCCGCCGCCTACGACCGGCAGGTGGCAGACGGCGAGGTCGCCTGCGCGGTCTGCGGCTCCGCGAAGATCGAGAAGGCGCCGATGGCCCCGCGCCTCTCCCGCGGGCGGTCAGGCGAAAAGCAAGCAGAGAGCGGCCAGTCCGTGCAAAGCGCCGGGACCGCGGCCTCCCTGCCGGACGCCGAGGCGGCCGGCGAGTTGCGGCGCAAGCTGAAGGAACTGCGCCGGCACGTCGAGGCCAACTGCGAATATGTCGGCAGCGCCTTTCCGGAAGAAGCCCGGAAGATCCACTACGGCGAAACGTCGCCGCGCGGCATCTATGGCGAGACGTCGGACGATGAAGCCAAGAAGATGAAGGACGAAGGCCTTCCGGTGGCCCGGATTCCCTGGCTGCGCAAGGACGACGCCTGAGGCGTCGTTCACTGCCTGACGGCGAACAGCAGGTAGTTGACGTCCAGATCGTGCGGCGCCAGTCGCCAGGTATCGGCTACGGGATTGTAGGCGAGGCCGGCAGCGTCCTGCACATCCAACCCGCCATCGCGCAGCATGCGCGTGACCTCCGACGGCTTCAGGAAGCGGCGCCAGTCGTGCGTACCGCGCGGCAGCCAGCGCAGCACGTATTCCGCACCCACCACGGCCATCAGGAACGACTTGGGGGTGCGGTTCAAGGTCGACAGGACAAGCGCCCCGCCCGGCTTCACCAGGCTGGCGGCGGCGCCGAGGAACGCCTCCACGTCGGCAACGTGCTCGACGATCTCCAAGGCCAGGACGGCATCGAACCGCCGGCCCTCGCCGGCCAGGTCCTCGGCGCTGCCATGCCGATAGCGGATCTCCAGGCCCGATTCCTCGGCATGCAGCCGCGCGGCCTCCAAGGTCTCGGCGGCGGCGTCGAGCCCGGTCACCTTCGCGCCCAGGCGCGCCAGCGGCTCGCTGACGAGGC